>JAFCCZ010000061.1 GCA_017609945.1 Candidatus Iainarchaeum sp. | reverse complement strand
GCCCTGAAGTACGGCCCCCTCCCCTGTAATCTCTGATTCCGTACTTTTTGAGATAAGTGAAGTCTGCCTGCCCTGGCCTAAACAGGTCCTTAATCAAATCGTAGTCCGACGAAATCGCACCCTTGTTCCGAACAAGCAAGCAAATGGGAGTTCCAGTGGTTTTGCCCTCAAAGACTCCGCTGAGAATGTGGATTTTGTCAGATTCTCTTCTGGGAGTGCTCACCCTGCTCTGGCCTGGCTTTCTTCTGTCCATCTCCCTCTGAATTTCCTCACTGCTTATTTTCAGGCCAGGTTTTACCCCGTCAATAACTACTCCAATGGCCTCGCCGTGCGACTCACCAAAGGTCATTATCTGAAAAGCCTTTCCAAAAACGTTTCCGGTCACTTTCCCAGCTCCCTTTCAACAACCTCGCGCATTACTTCGCGGGGTGCTTCCTGCCCTGTCCAAAGCTTAAATTGTTCAGCGCCCTGTCCCACAAACATTTCAAGGCCTGAAATTGTTTCGCAGCCAGCGACCTTTGCCTGCTTTAGAAGAACTGTTTCAAGTGGGGTGTAAACAACATCAAAAACAAGTGGTTTGTTCTTAAGAACTTTTTTGTCAACAGGTGAGGAAGCGCTTTTCGGGGACATGCCAACAGAGGTGGCGTTTATTATTATCTCTGATTTGAATGACTCAAGCTTTTCAAACTGTGAGTACTCGCAGCCAACCGCCTTTGCAAGTGACCTGGCCTTTTCAAAGGTGCGGTTGAAGATTGTTGTAGCAGCCTCCTCTTTTTGTAGGCCGAAAGCTATTGCGCGCGCGGCACCCCCAGCCCCAAGCAATGCAACCCTTTTCCCGCTCAAGGAAATTTTTTCCTTCAGGGCATTTAAGGCTGCGTCAGAATCGGTGTTGTAGCCGACAAGCAGGCCGTTCTCGTTCACAACAGTGTTGACTGCAAGGATTTTTGCGGCAAGCGGGTCAACTCTGTCAAGCAATTCCACTATCTTCTGCTTGTGTGGAATTGTCACACTGTATCCCCTGAAGTTAAGGCTCCTCATTGCGGTTAACGCGATCTTGAGGTGTGTTGTGTCAAAGGCAATGTAAACAAAGTTAAGGCCTGTTTCGTTGAATGCGACGTTGTGCATTACGGGCCCAATGCTGTGCTCTACTGGGTGCCCAAGCAATGCAATAAGTTTTGTTTTGCTGTCAAGCATTTTTTTCAAGCTCCTTCCTCATCTCTTCAACCGAGAACTGCCCTTGGGCGCTCTCTTTTCCCTTCCCCAAAGAGGCAAACGTAAACACCGCCCCCATTTTAATACACTCTATTCTGCTTCTTATTCCTTTCTGCCCCACGCAAAATCCGACAATTTTTCTTCCGGAGGATTTTGCGGCCTTGACAAGGTCAAGAATTGTGTTGTTGTCGGATTCGTCGCGGGCAAAGGTTACTATCTTGAAAATGTCCGGGGCAAAAGAGGAATCCATTAAATCCAACAGCTTAACGAGCTCCTCAAGCGAAGGGGTTTTCTCAAAGTCGTGGTGTGAAAGGATTACGGCGGTGGTACTCTTCTGGGAAATGATATCTGCAAGGAAGTCCTTGTCTTGTTCAAAGTCAAGGTCAACAAAGTGCGCGTTTTGGTCAATTGCCTTTCTGAGAATAAACATTCTCTCGGTTGCCTCAACCGCGGCGCCAAAATTTTTGTTGCGATAAGCTACTATAACAGGCCTTTGGCATTTTTTCAAAAGCCCTTCAAGAATTGTTTCATTGACTTCCTGCAAAAAGTCAAGGCGAAGCTCTATGATGTCTGCCTTTGAGTTCGCGGCCTCAATATCGGAAAGCGCTTTGTCAAAGTTTTCAGCGGTTATTGGGACGGCAATCATTTAAGCTCCCCCCAAAACACTTAAAACAAGCTTTTCATCAACCCCTATTCCAAAGCTGCCGGCAACTGTTTTCATCGAGCCGATTGAGGAAGGCAGGGCAAACACAAGAGCCTTGCTCTCTGACTTTTTGTCCCTGCGCATTGCCGCAATTATCTCCTTTGGCGAATAGTCAGGAAGCTTTGTGGGCAGGGAAAAAGATTCAAGCAGAGTGTTCTGCCTTTCAACAGAGTCTAGGGAAAGGAACCCGAGGGATTGGGAAATTGCCGCTTCAACGGCCATTCCAATTGAAACCGCTTGTCCGTGGGAAAATTTTGAGTAATTGCCCAAAAGCTCTATTGCGTGCCCCACAGTATGCCCATAATTCACTGTTTTTCTAAGGTTTTGCTCCAACTCGTCCTTTTCAACAATTTTGGCCTTGATTTCGCAGTTTTTTGCCACCAACTGCTCCAAAACAGGCAAATCCTTGCCCAAAATCCTATCCTTATTTGACTCAATGAAATCAAAGAGTGCCTTGTTGGCAATCACACCGTGCTTTATGGATTCAGCCATTCCAATGGACATCTGGCTCTCCGGAAGAGTCTTAAGGCAGGCAATGTCGGCAAAAACGGCTTTTGGTTGGTGGAAGGAACCGCAGTAGTTCTTTCCGCCGGCAAGGTCCACTGCAACTTTGCCCCCAACACTTGAGTCAACCATTGCAAGAAGAGTGGTTGGAACTTGAATATAAGAAATGCCCCGCATGTAGGTTGCCGCAACAAAGCCGGCTAAGTCCCCGGTAACGCCGCCGCCGAGAGCAATTACAGCCGACTTTCTGTTGAAGCCAAATTCAAGCATTTTGTTCTGAAGCCCTTCAAGAACAGAGAGGGATTTGCTTTTCTCTCCCGCGGGAAAGGAAAGAAGCAAGGCATTTGGGCCGGCTGCCTTGAGGCCAGCAACGAGCCTTTCTCCAAAGAGCTTTGCTGTGGAAGAGTCACAGATTACTGCGTAATCATTCCCAACCGGTTTGGATGACAGGATTGAGGGAATTTTTTCAAGCAAACCCGCTTCAATGAGAATTTTGTAAGAACGGTCAGCCCCGCCCCCGAGTTTGACTTCAATGCTTTGCACTACAACACCTTTTCGTCTTTGAGAAGGGAAATTATTTTGTCGGCAATCTTTTGAAGCTTCATGCCCCTGATGTCAACCTTGTAGTCTGCGGTTTGCTCGTAAACAGGCTTTCTTTTCTCAAGCTCGCGGTTCATGCTTCCCTCAAGGTCCTCCGGGTCAAGGAATGCGGGGATTCCCCTTGCCCTGATTCTTGCCAGCATTGCTGCAGGGTCTTCAAGCAGATAAATTATTTTGGAGCGTTCCTTGAGCAGCCTGCCGTTCTTGAAAAAAATCATTGTTCCGCCGCCTGTTGCAATAACGCAATTGTCCATCAAGGCGGCTGTTTCACCGGCCTTGTTCTCAAGTCCGCGAAAAAATTCCTTTCCGTGGTTTGCGTAAATTTCCCTGAAGGAAATCTTCCTGCCGTGCTCTTTTTCATACATTTTCTCAATCAGTTCATCTAGGTCCACAAAGCGCATTCCAAGCTTTTTGGCAAGGTCCCGCCCAACAGCACTCTTTCCGCTTGCCTTAAATCCAATCAGCACAAGGTTCATTGCAAAACCTCCATTTTGGCGCCAAGACCCCTCATTAAATCAAAGTAAGGCGGAAAGGTTACTTTAACTGCCTCAGCAGTAGCCACTTCAGTCTGGCCTAAAGCGTTCATTCCGGCAATGGAAAGGGCCATTACAACCCGGTGGTCAGAGCGCCCGTTAAGCTGTGCGCCGTGCAAATTGCTTTTCCTGATTACCATTCCGTCATCCAGTTCCTCAACGTTGGCACCCATCTTTTTGAGCTCACTGGTCATTGTAGCTATGCGGTCAGTTTCCTTTATTCTTGCATGGGCCACGTTCACGAGACGGGTTTCACCCTCTGCAAAGCAGCCAACAACCGCAAGGGCGGGAAGGGCATCAGGTGCGTTCTTCAGATTAAGCTCTGTACCCTGCAATTCCGCCCCAATTACCCTAATGCCCTCTTCTCCAAGGCTTATTTCAGCACCCATCTTTTTGAGCATGTTTGCAACGTCCTTGTCACCCTGCGCGTCATTCATGTCAAGTCCCTTGAGCAGAACATTGCTTTCTGGGGAAATTGCCGCAGCGCAGAGGGGAAAGGTCGCGGAGGAAAAGTCGGCTGGAATGGTTTTCTCAAAGGGCTTGAAGGACTGGCCGCCCCTTACCTTAAACGTTTTCATCCTGCTTTCACTGTAACTTATCCCCTGTTCGCCCAACCACTGCATTGTCATCTTCACATAAGGCTGCTCGTGCAGGTTTGGAACAAAAATCTCGCTGTCGGACGGGGCGAGAGCACAGCTTATCAACAGGCTTGAGACAGGCTGTGAGTTCATGCCGTCAATTTCGGTAAAGCCGCCCTTTAGGAAACCTGAAATTTTGAGAGGCACCTTCCCGTCCCCTGGAACGCTTTCAGCGCTTGCGCCCAAATCGTTTAAGGCCTTTACAAGAGGAGCAAAGGGCCTGCTTCTGAGGCTTTCGTCGCCTGTCAGAACTGTTGGACCTCGAGCATGTGCCGCAAGTCCTGCAACAAAGTTAGCGCTTGTTCCGGAATTCATTAAGTCAATTTCAGTGGAGGGGGTAAGGGGCTTTCCTGCAAAGCCCTCAATCTCCCAATTTCCCCTCTGCGAAATTTTTGCGCCCATTACCCTGCAGGCGCCAACGCTTGCCTGCGAGTCCGCCGAATTAAGAGGGTTGAGCAAAGTGCTTTTACCGTCGGCAAGCGAAGCAATCACAACTGCGCGGATTGTGTGGGACTTTGAAGCAGGAATTGTAATTTCCCCGTTCAAAACTGATTTCTTTACAAGCAATTTCATAAGAACACCTGTCACTTTTCCGGGTAGAAGAAACCCTCCTCTGTTTTCCCGTCCCTTATCATTGAAACCTTTGGCTTGCCGTTTAACTCAATCTTGTAAATTATATCGTGCAGAAACTCAAAGTTCATCATTTCCTCTCCAGGGATGCCGGCAAGAATAGTGGCCATTGCCCTGCCGCTGCTCCTGTGCATAACCAAAATAATTTCGTCGTCAGCGTGCTCTCTCTTAATCTTCTCTGCAAACGGTTTTAGCCTCTCGACAAGCTGGGCGTGACTTTCACCGCCAGGAAAAGGGTTGTTGAACTTGTCCAAAGCCCACGCCGCCTTTTCTTTGGAAAACAACTTGTCAGATTCCTCCTTTGTGTGGCCCTCAAGCTTTCCTGCATTAATTTCGTGCAGTTCGTGCACTGGAATCGGCTTTAGGTTGTGGGGCCTGGCGATAATTTCTGCGGTGGCAACTGCCCTCTTCAAGTCCGATGTGTAGATAGCCGCGGGCTTTGCGCCAGCAAGGGTTTTTGCGGTTTGCTCGGCCTGCTCAATTCCCTTTTCAGTAAGAACAGAGTCCGCAACCCCCTGGAACTTGCCCAGAAGATTCCACTCCGTTTCCCCGTGCCTGCAAATGAAAACCTTCATTTTGTCAAATCCCCCTTCCAATTGCGGCCGCAACCTTTTTGAGTTCGGCCATCATTTTTTCAAATTCCGGGGGGGTCAGCTGCTGCGGGCCATCGCACTTTGCCTCTCCAGGGCAATTGTGAACCTCAACAATCAGGCCGTCTGCAC
>JAFCCZ010000060.1 GCA_017609945.1 Candidatus Iainarchaeum sp. | reverse complement strand
AACCGACTTTACGCAGTTTGTTTTGAAGGAAAAGCCCACCAAGGGCGAGCTTGAAGGAATACCCAACGTGGCATATGAGGACATTGGTGGCCTTGACGAGCCGATAAGAAAGGTAAGGGAACTAATTGAGTTGCCAATGAATCACCCTGAGCTTTTCAGGAAGCTTGGGATCAGCCCGCCAAAGGGGGTTCTTCTTTACGGTCCACCCGGGACCGGCAAAACCCTTCTAGCAAAGGCGGTTGCAAACGAAACTCAGGCCCATTTTACTTCGGTAAATGCGCCAGAAATCATGTGTGTAGATGGAAATACTCCTATTTTGACAAATCCTGTTGGAACAAAAACCGCCAGCCGGCTTTTTGCCGAGGCTGTAGAACAAGGTAAACTTGTTAATGACGGAAGGTTAAAGATTGTCGAATTGCAGAAGCCTGTGTCTGTTTTTGGGCTTGACAACAGAATGAAAATTGCAAAGGGAAAAATAACTCACATCACAAAACTGAAGGCTAGAACATTCACCATTAAAACCAGTTTGAATGAACAGTTTCGTGTTTCAGCCAACCAGCCTTTTGCGGTCCTGGATTCTTTTGGGAACATCGCTTGGAGAACAGCAGACCAGTTGAATGCAGGTGACTTAATTGCTTTTGCCAAGGAAATTCCTAATGGCAAAACCGTCGAATTCACAAACAACGGCTCTCCAAATTTTCCCAAGAAATCTTCAAAAGACCTCCTTTACCTGCTTGGTTTAATGTACAGTGAGGGGTGCTTAGAGAAGGACGGATTATGTTTTGCCAACCTTGATACCGGTCTAAAGGAAACCTTTGCAGAACTTTGCAAGAAATTGTTTGGTCTAAATGCCAAGATAAAGAAAGAAAAAGCTTTGTGTTATTCAAAAGCCCTGAGAAAATACTTCATTGAGGTTATTGGCTATCCCATTGGAAGGAAGAGAAATTACTCACTTCCAAAATGGTTCTTTTCACTCTCTAGAGAGGAAACCACTGCTTTTGTAACTGGGTTCTGGGAAGGGGATGGCACGGTAAGCAAAGGCACCGGAGGCTATCCAACAATAAGGATTTATGCGGTGGGTAAAAATGTTTTGAAGGATCTTTGCATCCTCTTAAGAAAACTTGGCATTGTTTCAAAGATTGAGCCTTGGAACACAAAATATGGCAAAATGTTTGCCTTAACTTTTATTGGAAACAGATCTAGAGAGTTGTTTGTTGAATTGATTGACTCAAAAACAAGCAAATTTACCATAGTCAGAAAATGGTATGCATCAAGAAAGAAAACAGGTGATGATTTTCCAATACCCAACATTAGCCCCTTTTTGAAGCAGGTAAAAACTAAAAAGAAGCTTGTTTATGGCAGAGGCATTCCTGAGAGTGCAACCGAAAGGTATATCTCTGGCAGAGACCGGTTGACTCAAAGAAAGCTGGTTGAAATAAACCGCCATTTGAAGGAAAGAAAGCTGGCTAAAATAGCAAACTCAGATCTGCGTTGGTGTGAGGTAAAGAATGTAATCTCCTGTGGTGAAGAAACCCTCTTTGATTTTACAGTTGAGCCCTTTAACAATTTCTTAGCAGGCCATAGCCTTGTTGTAATGCACAACAGCAAGTTTGTTGGCGAGGCAGAGGAAAGAATCAGGCAAATTTTCAAGGACGCTGAAGAGAACACCCCGAGCATAATATTTATTGACGAGATTGATGCCATTGCCCCAAAGAGGGGGGAAGTCATTGGGGAAGTTGAAAGAAGGGTTGTGGCGCAAATCCTTGCATCGATGGACGGCCTTGAAGCGCGCGGAAACGTTATAGTGATTGCCGCAACAAACAGGGTCAACAGCATTGACGAGGCACTGCGCCGACCAGGCAGGTTTGACCGCGAAATAGAGTTTCCTGTCCCAAACAAAAAGGCAAGAAAGGAAATCCTGCAGATTCACACAAGGGGAATGCCTCTTGCAACTCCCCTGGAAAATGACTATATTTCCAGGGCCGTTAAAGAGCTTAACGGAAAGGATGAACCAAACGAGCAGACTTCTCAACTGCTTTTAAAATTGAAGCAGTTTAAGACCATTAAGGAAAAACGATCTTTTTTAGACTCTTTGGAAGCTAAGGATAAAAGTAAAATTTCTAGTTTACTGGTTAGTGCTTTACTTGATGAGTTTGCTGAAAGACTTTACGGATTTGTGGGAGCAGACCTTGAGGCGCTTGCAAAAGAGGCCGCGATGAGAGCTCTCAGGCGCTACCTTCCAAAAATAGACCTTGAGGAGGAGCACATTCCTCCCGAGGTCCTTGAAAACCTTGAGGTCAACAGAAAGGATTTTATGAACGGACTGAAGGACGTGCAGCCTTCTGCGCTCAGGGAGGTTGCAATTGAGATCCCGAACGTGAAATGGGATGACATTGGCGGCCTGTCAAGGGTTAAAGAGGAACTGAAGCAGGCCATAGAGTGGCCGCTGAAAAACCCCGAGTCATTCAAGAAGATGGGAATCAGGCCGCCAAGCGGCGTGCTTCTCTTTGGGCCGCCTGGTTGCGGTAAGACACTTCTTGCAAAGGCGGTTGCAACCGAAAGCGAGGCAAACTTTATCAGCATAAAGGGACCAGAGCTTTTGAGCATGTGGGTTGGTGAAAGTGAGAAGGGCATTAGGAAGATTTTCAGGCGTGCCAGGCAGGTTGCCCCGGCAATAGTTTTCTTTGATGAGATTGACAGCATCGCCAGTAGAAGGGGTGAGGGGCCAGGCAGCCATGTTGGTGACCGCGTTCTTAACCAGCTTCTTACAGAGCTTGATGGGGTTGAGGCACTGCACAATGTCGTGTTTGTCGCCGCAACAAACCGCCCTGACCTGCTTGACCCAGGAATCATGCGGCCTGGCAGAATTGACAAGCTGATTAACGTTCCCGCTCCCGACAAAAAGGCAAGGCTTAGCATTCTGAAGGTTCACACCAAGCCAATTGCCGACAAAAAAATGCTTGAGTTTTCTTTAACTAATGCAGAAAGATTAAATATGCTCAAGAAATACGCAAATTCTGAGAAAGAACAGCTTAATGAGGATGAGCTCAAGAAATTGGCAAATCAGTCTGTTAGTTTTGGTGAAAAGCACATAACACAATTAGTAAAAGATACAGAGACTTTAGCCAATAATGAAAAAGGCACTAAGCATAAACTGATTACAATTGAACACTTTGGTGAAGCAATGAAAAAGATTAAATCTTCGCTTGTTGACTTGGAGGATATTGCCAAGGCAACCGACGGCTTTAGCGGAGCAGACCTTGAGGGGCTGGTGAGGGAATCGGCCTTGCTTGCACTTAAGGAAAATAACCTAAAGCCCAGCAAGGTTCAGAAAGAACACTTTGGTGCCGTGCTCAAAAAGATGAAGCCAAGCATCACCGAAGAAACAGAGGAAGCCTACGAGGAATTCAAGGAAAGTCATTCTGCCTTCAAGCCAAGCTACGTTGGCTAACCTAAAACAGTACCGCAAGAAAGAGTGGGGCAAGAAACACACCGATAAACGATACCGCAATCGTTATCCCCCACGCCAGCTTGCTCCAAACAAACACCTTGCTTCCGTCAAGCGGCCCGATAGGGAGGAGGTTGAATAGGGCAAGAAACATGTTTATCCTGAAGCCCAGTATCCCAACGAGGTTAACCCACTCATTCACATTGAGCAGAATAACCAGGAAGAACATAATTGCAACAGCAATGTTGGTTAATGGCCCGGCTATGGAAATAATCCCGTTCTGTTTTCTGTTAATGTTTCCGTAAATGTAGACTGCCCCGGGTGCGGCAAAAATAAATCCAAGGAACGAGGAAAAGATCGCGAAAATCAGTCCCGCCTGCCATGCCCTGTATTCCGCGTGCGCACCAAATTTCTTTGCAACCTGGCGGTGTGCCAGCTCGTGGAATATAAATCCTGTCCCGACAACAATCGCGCTTATTGGAAAAAGGGAAGTGAATGCACCGATGTCCAGAAAACCAGGACTCAGAACTATTGCAAACGCAACGCTTATGGTAAGCCAGCTAACAATCAGGTCATTTCTTTCGCTTGCCTTCATAAACTACGGTTTGCCGGAAACAATTAAAAACCCGTTTTTTAAAATTCGTTTTTTAACGAATCTGAAGGAAAGCTTTTAAAACTCGGCCTGCAGGTTCCTTTTATGGTTTGGATTTTTTTGAGTGAGCGCAGGGCCCAGATTTCCATAGAACTGATCATTGTTCTTGCAGCTGTGGTTGCCCTTGTACTGCTCTTTGTTTCGCAGTTGCGCGAAACAAGCGCCGAGGGGGCAAAGGTAATTGAGGAAAAGAGTGCCAAAATCTTCAAGGAGATTGAAAATATTTGATTGCGCAAGGGGCCAGACAAGCATTGAGTACCTCCTGCTCCTTGCGGCCCTGCTTTTTTTCTTTTCACTGCTTCTCCCGGTTATCCAAAAGAGCTATGCGCTTTCCTTCTTTTCAGCTGACGTTATTGCGGCAAAGAGGTTCTCAAGTGCGCTTGAGGTCAGGGCGTTAGAGTTTGCCTTTTTGGGAGATGGTTCAGCAACTACCCTGACCGCAAAGCCTGTTGGGGAATGGGTCTTGAATTCAACTCCCAATTCCATTACCCTGGTTGTCAAGAGCACCCCTCTCAACGCAACAAAGTCTTTTGAGGCAAAGTTCCCAAACAACCCTGGCTTGCCCGAAACCACCTTCTCAACTGAAACTGTTTTCACTCTGAGAAAAGAGAACAACAGAGTGCTACTTGAATACAGTTAGCGTGACCCTTTTCCTGTTAAGCTTGCTGTCAAAGAACTCCATTTGTGCGGAAACAGCCTCTTTAGACTCAGGCCCGATTGAAACAGCTTCACCGTTCACTTCAATTTTTCCGCTATTGTTTCCAAACGCGAACCGAAAATCGGACTCCATTCCCCCAATTCCCGGAATTCCGTTTCTTGCCCAGACTCTCATCAGGTCGTGTTCTTTCTGCAGGATGAGAAGGTTCTGTAGGCCAGGGCTTTCCGCGCTTGGTGTGGACAGGATGACTGCTGCAAGCACCAGCAGGCTTAATGCGGCCTCAAGGCTTGGGCTAATGGCCTTGCATTTCACAGGCAACAACCCCCAGCAGTGCAATTTCATTCTCAGCCCCTACAACACGCTCAATGGAAATGCAGGATCCTGCATTTTTTTCATTAATCCTCACAGCTTCTCTCCGCCCGCCCTTGAAGGAGATTGAAACCTCTTTTACAAAAAACTCGCTTGATTCAATACCAGTTATCTCCCGTATTCTCTTCAAGTCCAGCTCGTTTCCCATTACCCTTCTCTTTTCCTCGTCAAAGACTGCGGCTCCAAGAAGCCCGTTTTCGGAGCGGTTTTTGACAAGGGAATCTGCAACGGAGAGCGCGTTCTTCCACAGCCCAAACTTCCTAACAGATTCAAGCGCGCTTTCGCTTTCTGTGCCGAAGTAAAATGTTGCAAGAAAGAGCATCGCAAAAACGAGTATTGAGGAGAACGTAATATCCAGAGAGAAAGCAAACCCCCTATCTGTAATGTTCATTTACCCTTACCTCCAGTACCGTTCTGTT
>JAFCCZ010000107.1:1219-2536 GCA_017609945.1 Candidatus Iainarchaeum sp. | reverse complement strand
ACTTCTTCAAAGAGAGAAAGCTTGATTTGGTCATTGCGATCCCTGATGAGTTTGACAGAGAGGCCCTTGAGGCAGAATACGACCTTAGAAGGAACGCGGTTGATTTTTCCGTTCCACTCATCACAAACAGGCAGCTTGCCAAGCTGCTGATAAATTCACTCTCAAAAAAATCACTTGACTCGCTTGAAATAAAGCACTGGGGAGAGTACGTGGAACATCAGGGAAACGATCATTAATGAACCTAAACCAAATAATCAAAAAGTTAAAGGCAAACTCCAGCAAAAAGAACCTTGAGGGAATGGCACGCTTTGGAATCAGCACAAACAACACCTTGGGAGTTTCCATACCCGTGGTGAGAAAAATGGCAAAGGAAATTGGAAAGGACCACGGCCTTGCCCTGCAATTGTGGGATTCGGGAATTCACGAGGCAAGGATTCTTGCATCCCTTGTGGACGAACCAGGGAAAGTTTCCGAAAAGCAGTTTGAGAAATGGGCTGCTGACTTTGATTCCTGGGACGTTTGCGACCAGTGCTGCGGAAACCTTCTTGACAAGACCTCTTTTGCCTGGAAAAAAGCCGTTGAACTCACCTCCAGAGAGGAGGAGTTTGTGAAGAGAACCGGTTTTGTGCTGATGGCAACTCTCTCGGTTCACGACAAGGAAGCGTCGGACAAGAAATTTGAGCGCTTTTTCCCACTCATTAAAAAGCACGCAACAGATGAGCGGAATTTTGTGAAGAAGGCAGTAAACTGGGCCCTTCGGCAGATCGGGAAGAGAAATATTGCGCTCAACAAGAGGGCAATAAGCACAGCGAAGGAAATTGTGGAAATTGACTCAAGGGCCGTGCGGTGGATTGCAGCAGACGCTCTAAGGGAGCTGCATGGCGAGGCGGTGCAGAAAAGGCTTTCGTGAACCGCGGCCCACATTTCCCTTTAAAAGTTTCCTACATTTAATTATTTCATGAAGCGAGTTATTATTACCGGCGCAAGCGGGGGCCTTGGCTCGGAAATAGCGAAACAGCTCCTGAAAAAGGGTGTAGAGGTAATCAGCATCTCCAGGAACAAGCCGCCGGAAGGGGCAAAATTTGTAAAGGCAGACCTCACAAAAGAGAGGGAAATAGAGAAAGCGGTTGAAACAATCAAGAAAGAATTCCCAGAGTTTGACGCGCTCATAAACTGCGCCGGCGTGCTGAACATCCAGCCACTGGAGGAACTCAAGCTGGACGAGATTGAGTCCACGTTCAGGGTCAATGTTTTCGCGCCAATGAAACTTGTTTCGGGCTTGCTTGAACAAATCAAAGCCAATGGCTCCGACATTGT
>JAFCCZ010000107.1:0-1195 GCA_017609945.1 Candidatus Iainarchaeum sp. | reverse complement strand
CAGTCGGCTTCAAGGCCTACAAGAGCCAGGGCGCCTACGGCTCGTCCAAGTGGGCGCTGCGGGGCTTCTCGGAGAACGCACGACTCGAGCTCAAGGGAACAAAGTGCAGGGTAATTGGATTCAACCCAGGGGGCTTCAAATCAAAGCTGTTTGAGAAGGCGACGGGAAAAAGGGCAGAACTCAGCTCTTACATGGAGCCAAGATACCTCGCAGGACTTTTGATTAACATCCTAGAACTCCCAAAAGACATGGAAGTAAGCGATATAATTATCTCAAGGAAATGATTTCTGCTAGCGCTTAAGTCTTGCAAGGTAAAGAGTTCTGCCCCCTGTTCTGTACCCCAAGTCAATGAGCTTTTTGCTCTTCAAAAAAGTAAATAACCTATTAGACAGTTCAAGAATTTAAGCCTTTTGGCGGGCTAATGCAACTAATTCTTCACTTTCCTTTCATTCGGTCTGCTTTTCTTCGGATTCTTATACGCCTGTCATCAATGGGGGGTGAGTAGCTTTTGGGACCCTCTGGAAAAATGACTACAGCACGACCTGTTTTGGAGTGGAGCTCTGGCCAAGAGCGATCCTTCACCCGCCTGTCCCTTCCGCTTCTTCTGTCAGGTCCAGTATACGGCTTCCTTGACATGCTAACTATTGGGAATTAGGGAATAATAAGGCTTTGCCTTGGTGCCACCGTAAATGATTAAATACTAGTTAGGCGCATTTTCTGGCAGGAGGTGAATTGAATGGAGTCAGTAAAGGTTGAAATCACGCCTGGCGCAACCGTTAGCAGGCTTGAAGTGATAATACGGATTTTTTACGGTTTTGTGGTCCTGGTAATCCTGTGCATCTACATCTTTGTTGCGGAAATCCTGACAGTGATAAACTTCTTCACTTGCCTGATTTTGGCAAAAAGGGTTGGTGCGGGATTTGTCGCGGGCGTGATAGCTCAAGTGGCGAGAGTGTATTCATACCTTCTCTTCGTTACAGACGAAAGGCCGCCGCTTGTTCCGTAAAATCGTTTGCTAAAAGCCAGGGCCAGACGCCAGTTTCGCAAGCTTTAAATAGCTGCGGGGCACTCTTTTTATTATGGGAGCATACGGCAAGGGCAGGTCCGGACGCCACAGGCCGGGTTCAAGAAGAAGAGGAGCCAGACTCGGCAGGCCCCACCTTGTTACAGTAAAAAAGTTTATTGGACCAAGGGC
>JAFCCZ010000059.1 GCA_017609945.1 Candidatus Iainarchaeum sp. | reverse complement strand
CAAGAACCTGCTGGAGGTTGTGGTTTACAAGAGTGGGCGGTGCGATTAGAACAGGACTGTCCCTGAGGTTGTGGTTTAGCTTGAGGTAGCTGCCAAGCTTTACTCCGCTCTTGCGGTAAACCTCGTTGTTGTCAAAAATGCTTTCGTGCACTAAGGGAACAATGCCTGCGTACTCGTTGCAGATAGCGGTAAGCTCTTGGGCCTTTCCCAGAGAATAGCCTGCCAAAACCACGAAACCTTTTTTGGATTTTTCCTTCACCCAGAAACCAATTTCGTTGTAGAGGGACTCACGCTCCGGAAAGTTGAATGTGGAAATTCCAAAAGTGCTTTCAATAACCAGTGCGTCGCAATTCAAGGGAGAGGCCCCTGTTTGGATCAGGGAATTCTGGGTTTTGAAATCAGAGGTTATTCCAATTCTTTTGTCAGACTCTATTAGAACGGAGGCGCTTCCGAGAATGTGGCCGCTGTTCTCGAGGGTTAGGTCAACGTTGCCAATGCTGACTTTCTTTCCAAACTTCAGGGTCTTGGATTTCTTTACCCTCTGATACCTTGACTCAATAATTGCCTTGGTTTCCTTTGAAAAGAAGTATTTGCTCTCGCGGTTGATTTTAACGTGGTCAGAGTGGGCGTGGCTTATCAAAACGTTTTCTACAGCCCGCTTTGTGTGCGGGTCAATGAGAAGCCGGTCTCCAACCTGGATTCCCTTGTCAAACTTAATCATGCTGTAAAGAATAAACGCTTTGGCAATAAAAAGCTTTTAGTAGGCCTGCGAAGAAATATAAATAAGGTTGGCGTTAATTAATAGAAAATATGAGGAGTGCTTTTGGTGGACCTAAGGATTGAAATTGCAAAAATTGTTGAGGCAATAAATGCCCTTCACTCAGGCGTTTCTGCCGAGGAATGGGGGAACGCAAACAAAACTGTTTTTGTTGCGTCCCTTGTAAGGGCAATTGGCAAAATTGAGGGCCTTGAGGAGCGCTTCAAAAGGGTTAAGAAAGAGCTGGCAAAAGGCGCCAAGGTTGGGGCCCCTGATTTTAGCGAACTTTTGGCCGAGTTTGAGACCACCCTAAAAGTTCTTGAAAACAACCTTTCGCTTGAGAAATCCAAGAAAAGCACAGTAAAGGAGTCAAACGTCTTTGAGAAGGAGGAAAACTCAGAGCTTTACGAGGACCTGTCCCAGAGAGTTCAGACGCTTCTTTTGAGGGCAAGGTATATGGCCGAACGCTTGAACGTTTTCGTGCTAAGGCAAAGCTCTGTTCCTCTTGAGGGAAAGAGCACTGCAAAGCAAATGCTTGACCTTCTGCAGGCAAAAGAAAACGAAATCGGGGAATTGCGCGGAAAATATGAAAACATTAGAAAGCAAAGCTATTTGGGCTATGTGCAGGAGCAAACCTCTGTTGACCTGGAACAGGATTTATCCAACCTTGGAATGCGAATGAGTGCCATGGCAAACGAGCTGCGTAGGGAAATCTCACTTCACAGGAAACAGGTTGAGTACATTGAAAACAGTTACGCTGAGCTGAAGGAAAGGCTTGACACCGTGCAGGAAATATTCAACGATTACATTGAAAAGAGCCTTGAGCTGATCACAATGCTGAAGAAGGAAAGGGATTACGCCAAAAAGATTGTACTGGATGTAGAGCACGAAACCCTGCAACTGAGAAACTCTTACACCAGCGAGGTCCTTTCCCTGCAGGAAAACAAGTTGAGTGCGAAGAAAGAGGTTGAGGAAAAGTTCAGTAAAGAGCTTGATTCCCTCAAAAAGGAATTAAAGGAAACAAAGGAGCTCCTTGGCTCGTTCAAGAAAATTGCTGAAGACAAGGCAGCCAAGGAGAGAGAGCTTGAGGAGAAAATTAAAAAGCTTACGCTTCTTCTGAAAGTGAAAGAAAGGCACGAAACAGTTAAAAGGCATTTCAAGAAAAAGAATGTTAATAGAAGAAAGAAAAAGTGAAATTGGATGCCTTCAATTAACATCGGTTTAATAGGACTTGGTACCGTAGGCTGCGGGGTAGTTAAAACTCTGCAGAAAAACCAGGCAAGTATAAAAGAACAGACAGGCCTTGACCTAAATTTGAAAAAAATCGCCGATATTGATCTTGAAAGAGAAAGGCCGGTAAACGTGCCAAAGGAAATGCTCACAGCAAACGTGAACGATATACTTGACGACCCAGAAATAGATGTTGTAATTGAATTGATTGGCGGCTATAGCCCGGCAAAAGAGTTTGTCCTAAAAGCGGTTGAGAACGGCAAGTTTGTTGTTACCGCAAACAAAGCGCTTATTGCAAAGCACGGCCTTGAAATACTTGAAGCGGCAAGAAAAAACAATGTCGATGTTTACTTTGAAGCAGCGGTTGGCGGGGGCATTCCGTTATTACTGCCAATGGGACTAAGCCTGAGCGCGAACAGGATTGAGTCCATTTATGGTATTCTAAACGGTACCTGCAATTACATTCTTACAAAGATGACAAAAGAGGGAAAGAGCTTTGAAACCGCGTTAAAGGAAGCGCAAGAGAAAGGATTTGCGGAAGCAGACCCTGCACTTGACATCAATGGGTCTGACTCAATGCACAAGCTTGTGATTCTTGCATCATTGGCCAACCGGTGTTTCTTCAATGAAAAAGATGTCTTTGTAGAGGGAATTGAAGACATTTCCCAAAAAGACATTCAATACGCTAACGAATTGGGGTATTGTATAAAGCTTCTTGCAATCGCAAAATTTGAAAAAGAGCAACTTTCTCTAAGAGTGCATCCAACAATGGTTCCAAAAGAACACATGCTAAGCAAGGTTGAGAACGAGGTCAACGCGGTCTTTCTCAGGGGGGACATTGTGGGGGACCTTTTGTTTTCCGGGAAGGGGGCTGGGATGATGCCAACTGCTTCTGCAGTGGTTGCTGACCTTATAAACGTTGCCCAGGATATCTCGAATGAATTGAAACAGAACGTTCGCCTTATCGGCTTTGAAGGCGGTAAAAAAATTAAAACTTTAAGCATTGACGAGATTGAATCACGGTATTATCTTCGTATTGAAGCGCAAGATAAGCCGGGAGTATTGGCAAAATTTAGTGAAGCGCTTGGCGGCTTTGGAATAAGCATTTCCTCAGTAATTCAAACAGAGGACCCTGAAACTAAAACTGTTCCAGTTGTAATAACAACTCATCGTGCAAAGGAGAGTGCGGTAAAAAAAGCAATTGAGAAAATAGAGGCCCTGGATTCAATAAACGGAAAAGTAAAGCTCATTAGGATTGCTGACCTTTAATATTAACCTACTTCTGATTCCAAGCGAACAAGATCTTCCAGCGTTTCTCTTTTTGAAACCAAATGCGCTTTACCGTTAAGCAGCATAACGCAGGCTGGCTTTGGCCGCGAGTTGTAGTTGCTTGCCATCACATAACCGTAAGCGCCAGCGTTGAGTATTGCAAGAATATCGCCTTCTTTTGGGATGGGTAGCTCCCTTAACTCCTGCTTGGTTTCATTAAAAACATCGCTTGTTTCACACAAATTTCCTGCAACCATAAACTCTCCCTTTTCCCTTCCACCAACGTTCCCGCAGACAATTATTTCGTGGTGCGAGCCATAAAACGCAGGCCTTACCAGGTGGTTGAAACCAGAGTTTGTTCCAATAACTGGAATATTTTTTTCCTCAACCGTGTTAACTTCGGTAAGGAATACTCCCGCATCCCCTACAATATACCTGCCTGGTTCTATCGCAATTTCCGCCCTCATTCCGTGCTGTTCCATCTTTCCAACAATGCCTTTTGCATACTTTTCAAGCGGGAACTGTTTCTGGTCTTTGGAGTAGGGAATTCCTGGGCCCCCTCCAAAGTCTATGAACTCAAACTTTTTCCCGAGAATCTCCTGGGCTTTCTCTGCAACGGCAATTGTTTTGTCAACTGTTTCAAGGAAAACCTCAACGTCCTTCCCAAGCCAGCCGGAACCAATGTGCTGGTGCAATCCCCCCACCTTGAACCCAAAGGCCTTTGCCTTGCGGAAGGCCTCTTCAATCCTATGTTCAGGAATCCCGAACTTTATGAATTTTCCAGCAGTTATCGTGTGCTCGTGGTGCCCTGCCCCCTCACCAGGGTTCCACCTGATGCTGGCCTCTCCTTTGAAACTCAATTGCTTCATTCGCTCCATCTGCGAAAAGCTGTCAATGTTTATTTTAACACTCAACTCTGCCAACTGTTTAAGCTCGCTGTTGCTCACGCTTGTTCCGGTAAACAAAATTCTTTCCCTTGGAAAGCCTGCCTTCAAAGCAATTTTTACCTCGTCAACAGAAACCGCGTCAATCCAGGCACCCTGCTTCAAGAGAAGCTGCAAAACAGCAAGGTGGGAGTTTGCCTTCATCGCAAAATGAATTCTTGGCTTTGCGCCGGAAGCGGCAAACGCTTCCTTAATGCGGGAAAAATTTTCAACTATCCTGTCTCCGTTGTAAACGTAGAGCGGAGTTCCGTGTTCTTGCGCAAGCTTTTCTGCGTCAGTGTTGGCTATGTAGAGCCTGTTGTTCCTTACATCCAAGTGCCCTGGAATTTCCCACCACACTTCACTCACCCCACTCAAGCTTTCCTTCAAAAACCTTTTCCGCATCTGCTTTCAGCATAACATTTTCTCCGTCAAAGTTAATTTCAATTGTTCCCCCCGGCTGATTCACCTTAACCCACTCTCCCTTTGCAAGAAATCCTTGTTCAACACCAGCAATCACTATTGCAATGCTTCCCGACCCACAAGCCATTGTTTCACACGCACCCCTTTCGTGCACCCGCATGTTTACCTCTTGCTTTGAAACAGTGTTTACAAACTCTGTGTTGGTTCGCGATGGCGAAAACTTTTCGTGGAACTCAATCCTGTGCCCGATCTCTTCAACAGGAAAATCTTTAATTGGCTCTTCCATAAAAATTACCGCGTGCGGATTTCCCACGTTCACAAAAAGGTATTCAAACTTTTTTTCGCCCACCTCAACTGAACTCTTTCCCTTGAATTCTTTCTTTCCAAGAAACTCTATTTCAACAACTGCCCTGTTGTTTTCAAATGAGAGAATTTTTGCGTTAGCCGGCCCTGCAAGAGTTTCAATCTTGTAATCGTTCCTTTTGGAGCCGTCAAGGAGGTATTTCTGCAGTGCAACACACCTTAATCCGTTAACGCAGTTTTCGGCCTCGCTTCCGTCTGAATTGAAAATGCGCATCCTAAAGTCAGCAGCCTCTTCCTTGCAAAGGAAAAGTATGCCGTCGCCTCCAATGCCCAAATTCCTGTTGCAGAACTTTTTGGCAAAGCCCGCCTTATCATTAACCAGCTCGCCTTCGAGTTCATTGACAACCACAAAATCGTTTCCAAGGCCGTGAATTTTTGAAAACTTTACTTCCATTCTTTCAACCTCTTAGCGGCTTCCCTTATTTTTTCAGCCGGTGCAACCAATGCAAAGCGCACGAATTTTTCCCCTGGATTCACTCCGTTGAATTCCTTGCTTATCAGGTTTCCCGGAACGCAGTTTATGCCAAACTCAAGCAAAAGCTTTTCTGAGAAGGAAAGGGGGGTAAAGGAGTCGGGAACTTGCACCCACATAAAAAATGTGCCCTCTGGCTTAACCGGTTTGCAGCCAATGCCCTGCAACGCAGGGAGCAGCACTTCAAGCCTTTCTTTGTAAATGCTTCGCATTTTTTCAGTGTGCTCAAAATCTTTCCAGGCGGAAACTGCGGCATCCTGAATAAAGGTTGCGACCCCCTGCACACTCTTCCTTGTT
>JAFCCZ010000058.1 GCA_017609945.1 Candidatus Iainarchaeum sp. | reverse complement strand
TTTTAACCTCAACAGGAATTGGTTTTGCCGCAACTGTTTGCCTGTATGTTGTGGTTTTGTCGCTTTTGCCCGGGGTTTTTCTTTCAAGGGAGTGGACAGTTTTGTATCTTTTAATGGCAGTTTTTTTTAGGTCAAAGGCAATATTTGCTCTGTGGTAATTTAGGTATCGCGCGAGTTTTGTTTCTTTTGGCCCCTTTAGTTTGCTTGGGCTGTAGGTTTGGAGTTTCCAGTCAAGCCTTTCGGCTATTTCTTCAATTATTTGTTCAGGAAGCATGTTGGTTAAATCAAACGCATTTTTTGTTTGGTAATAGGCTTTTTTTGCGGTTTTTTCAATTTGCGGCCTGTGGTCCCTTAGAATTTGTGCTCTTTGTTTTGCTGTAAAATGCTTTGTTTTTCTTTTTGGGTTTCGCAAATACTTTTTTTTAATTTCTCCAATGCCAATTCTTTGGATTTCGCCGCTGTCAATAAGAATAGTTCTCCATTTGCTGACTGTTGTCTTACTTACTCCACCAACTGCTTTTGCAATCTTTTCATTGGTTCTGTTGGAGTTTCTTTTAAGCGCCGCAATTACCTTTCCTGTTTGTTTGGACGGGGGTACACCCACTTTTAGCCCGGGTTTAACCTTTGCTTTCCCCCTTATTGCTGATTTTGCAAATTTTATTAACGCTTCAATCCTTTTTCCTTTTGCAAGGCTCCAATTCTTAACTCCTTTCGGTGGAATGAACAAAGGCAATTTTTTTTTAAACGAGCCCCTCAGAGTTTCGATATCTGCATAAATACATTGTATTGAAAGCCCAAGATTTTTTGCAGCCTGTTTGTGTGTCTTTCCTTGTTTCAGCGAATTGTACACTCTATTGGTTCTCCAAGCCACATTTTCGGTTCCTGGTATTTTTTTTATTGCAGGCATAATAAAACAAGTGCGCTGGGAGAATTTAATTGTTTTGCTTGGGACGTGTGGCGAAGTGGCGTAATCCCTGAACCTTTACTGAAAGGGTTGTGAAGTGGGTTGTGGAGAAGGAGTTTGTGGTTGTGGGGGGGTGGGTTATTTTCTCATTGCTTCGACCGGGTCGAGGTTTGAGGCGATTGTTGAGGGGATGAGGCCTGAGAGTACTCCGACTACTATGCTGAATGCGAGTGCTACGACTATGACTATTGGGGAAACCACTGCCTGGAATTCGAGGCCCATTAGAAGGTCTATTGCAATTGATGCTCCCGTGCTTAGTGCGATTCCAACCGCTACTCCAATTAGTCCTCCAAAGAGGCCTATTAGGGCCGCTTCCATTAGGAAGATTGTTCTAATGCTGGTGTTTGTTGCGCCGATTGCTTTGAGGACTCCTATTTCGTGTGTTCTCTCCGCAACCGCCATAACCATTGTGTTCATTATTACAACTCCCCCAACAACCAGGGAGATTGCGGCAATTCCTGCGAGCACAAGCTGTATTATTCCAATAGCGCTTCCCGCAACCTCGCTTGCCTGCTGGGGGCTTGAGATCTGAAAATCTGTTTTTCCGTGCGCCTTTTCAAGTGCGTCGTGCACTCTTTCCCTTACAACGTCAATGTCCTGCCCCTCGGAAATTTTGACCATAATTCTAAACGGGGTAAGGGTTTCCCCGGTAATGTCTTCAAGGTCGTCAAGTGTTGTGAACACTGCGCTGTTAAACATTGCTCCAAAGAAATGCCTTGCGCGTTTAAGAATTCCAATAACCCTTAATTTGTCGTCATTTATTTTGAGATTTTCCCTTAAGTGGATTTCGTTTTCAAAGAATCCGTTGGCAAGCCTTGGCCCAATGAGGATATTTCCCCTGTCCTGCGCTACAAGAGTCCTTCCAAATTCAACGTCAACCATTCCCATGCTTTCAAGGTTTTTTGCCTTGCTTGCATCTGACCCGTAAACAATAATGCTTTTTATTTCGTCTTTGAACTTAAGCCTTACACTGCTGACATAGATTCCAACCGCGGACTCAACGCCTCTGACCGATTCAATTGTGTCAACATCGTCTTCCTGCAGTTCTGCAAACAGGCTCTCCGCAAACCCGCCCCCTGGAAGAATTGTCAGGGTGTCTGTTCCAAGCATTTCAAACTGCTGCTGTACAGATGCATTCAATCCCTCTCCAAGGGAAATGAGTGCAACAATTGATGCAATTCCAATAATTATCCCAAGAATTGACAGCCCGCTCCTAAGCTTCTGGCTTTTGAGGTTTGAGAACGCAACGTGCAGCAGTTCACCGTCAAAGAAATTTAGTTCACTACTCACAGCGAAGCGCCTCCACCGGGTCCATTAAAGCGGCTCTTCTTGCCGGGAAAATTCCTGAAAGAATTCCAACTATAACACTGAGCAATATCCCAAAAAGAATTACAAAGGGGTCTGGAACTATTGGAAGGTTGAAGTTGAATGAGCCCGCAACGGCCGAGATTCCGAGGGCAACAATATATCCCAAAATAACGCCCGCTGTTCCGCCCGCAAGGCCTAAGAGGGCTGCCTCTGTCACAAAGATTGATAAAATTGTTGAATTTGTCGCGCCAATTGCTTTCATTGCGCCAATTTCTCTTGTTCTGTCAAGAACCGCCATAAGCATTGTGTTCATTATTCCAATTGCCCCAACAATAACCGAAATAAATGCGATCATGATAAGCACAGCCTGCATAATCCCAAGCACGCTGTTAAAGCTTTCAAGAAGACTCCCGGTGGTCATAACCATGACATCTTTTTCCCCGTGTGCCCTTTCAAGTCTTTCCTCAATTTCCTCTGCAACAGGCTCGGCAAGGCTTTCATCAGTAACCTTTACCATTAGTTCAACCGGTTCGTCAATGTCAAAAAGAGTTTGAGCCGCATTCTTTGTTATCCAAACCATGTTGATTATACCAAAACCTGAAGCCATGTCACTGTCTTCAAGAAGGCCCACTATTCTAAAGTTCATGCCATTAATTTCAATTTTTTGCTTTAGTGTTAATTCTTTGTTTTCTAATGCAGTTTTTGCAAAGTTTTCGCTAATGAGTATGCTGTAGAGGTCACTGCTTTCAAGCATCCTTCCACTGCCAAGCGAGAGATATCCCATTTGCTGAATAAACTCTGTTTGCGCGGGGTCGTAACCTATCAGAAAAGCGCTAAGTTCCCTATCGCGGTATTTTGCTATTGCCGCGCCCTCATAGAACCCGGCAACAGCTTCTACTCCTACGATATTGCTTATTATATCAATGTCTTCGTCTTCAATGCTTTTTGAGACCGCCTGTGATAGTCCCATCTGTTGCCCGGGTTGCACAGTAATGGTGTCAAGCCCGAGGCCCTCAAACATTTCCTCAATCGCAATGCTTAGGCCGTTACTCATGGTAAGAAGTGCAACAATTGCGGCTATTCCAATTACCATTCCAAGAAGGGTTAAATAAGAGCGCAGTCTCTGCCTTTTGAGGTTTGTGAACGCAAATTTAATTGTCTCTAGGTCAAACAACGCAGCACCCCAAAAAAAATAAATGAAAAAAGGCTTTGGTTAAGCCTTTTTCACAAATTTCTTATAGCCCCATTTTCCCGCAACGAACAGTCCAAGCAATTGCAGCAATGTTGCAATCAACCCGATTGCCATTCCAACCGGGTCTGCCCCTGCTGCGGCCTGGGCGCTTGCTGCTGAGAATCCGTCAAGCTTGACGGTTTTCTCAACCTGCTTTTGCTCTCCGTACTGGTTCTTGTACTTCAGCACCAAATTAAGGGGCTGGTCTTTGCTTGTGTCAATGTCCGCGTTGAACTTCACGTCAACCTTGAAGCTGTCAAAGTCGTCGGCTTCCAGTGTCCCAATAAACACTTTTTCCTGGCCGACCTTTCCGCTTGGCGTTGAGATCTCAACAACCACATATTTGGCGGTTCCAACTCCGACATTGAACAGGTCAATCGTTACCTCTGAGGCACTGCCTGGCATTACGCCTGGTGAAATCTCGCTTACCACTGCATCAATTTCCGGCTCCTGAATCACCTGCAGTCCAATGTACGATGTGTCTGTGTACTCGTTAGAGTTTGCGTCCTTGTACTTTATTGCCACTGGAATGGTGTATGTTTTCTGCTCTGCGTCAGGGTTAACCGCAAGCAAAATAACCGCTTTTGTTTCCTTGCCTGGCTCAAGGCGTTTAACGTAGTCAAAGCTTGCGCCGATTGCGGAGAACTCCCTTTCAACAACTATTCCCGTGGTTGTAACAGTCCTGTCCTCTTCAATGCCTGCAAGGATGTCGCGGGCTGTGCCTGTTCCAACGTTCCTGAGCGTTAGCTCAAGTTCTGCAACCTGCCCCGGTGCCACTGCAACCTGGCTCGCATCAATAACCTTTATGTCAGGCTGCCTTGAGAGCACGTTTATTGTGTAGCTGTACTCCTTTTGGGCGTCCGAGTCGTTGAACCTGAACACAATGGTGTAACTTCCGTCCAGTGCGCTTGGGTCAACCCTTACCTTGTACTCAAGCAGCGCGGCCTTGCGTGCCTGGATGGACGATATCGTTGCTTCGTTGCTTATTCCTGTTCCAAGCGAGAACGGGTAATCCGAGTTCCTTTCGTTGCCCCCGCTTAGGTCCAACATGAATTCAACGTCCTCCGCCAAATACTTGCTGTTGTTCTTCAGCTGTATGTATAGGTCAAAGTATTCGCCGGGTATGGCCGGCGCCGGTGTATAGCTGACCGCGTCGATAACCAAGTCGGCAGCGGCAGCGTTAGCGGCCAAAAAAAGAACCGCAAAAGCAATCAAAAACTTCTTCATCCTAATTCCTCCTGGTTTTTTCGTTTTTAACAATCTTTCCGTCTTTTAAATGAATAATCCTGTGCGCGTGCTTTCCAATGCTTTTCTCGTGGGTAACCATTAGAACAGTTTTTCCCTCTTTTTTGTTGAGGTCGTCAATCAATTTGAGAATCTGATCACCGGAAACTGAGTCAAGGTTTCCTGTTGGCTCGTCTGCAACAATAACGTCCGGGTCAACTGCCAGAGCGCGGGCAATCGCAACCCTCTGCCTTTGGCCACCGCTCAATTCAGTCGGCCTGTGCGTAACTCTGTCCCCCAATCCAACCCTTTCAAGGATTTTTCCCGCCCTTTCCTCTCTTCCCGCTGGCTTAACCCCCTGGAACCACAGGGGAAGCATTACGTTTTCCAATGCGGTCATTCTCTGGATAAGGTTAAATGTCTGGAACACAAAACCGATTGTTTTTCCGCGCACCCTAGCCAGCTCGTTGTCGTCCATTTTTGAGATTGGCTTCCCACTAATCAAAATTTCGCCCTTGGTTGGCCTGAGCAGGGCGGACAGCACGTCCAAAAGCGTTGTTTTGCCGGAACCGCTTGGCCCCATGATTGAAATGTAGTCTCCCTTGTTTATTTTCAGCGAGACCCCGCTCAGTGCGTGAACCTGAACCTTTCCCATGTCGTAAATTTTGTAGACATCCTTTGCCTCGAGAACAGTTTGCGTCATTCAAACCACTTCCAATTCAGTTTTTCCCCTTTGCCTTGTGAATAATTTTTTCAATGCTTTCAGGGCTGCCCTTCTCAAGGTTTTTTCTCATGTCAAACATGTGGTTTAGGAGTCCGGTAATTGCCTCGGATTTCATCAGCACAATTTTCTCAAAATCGCCGGTGCCGGAGCCAAGCACAATGAGCTTTTCGCCTGCCTCAATTCCAAACCGTTTCCTTACCTCGGAAGGCAACACAACCTGGCCGCGCTCGCCGACTGTTGCACTGCCGTAGTGCTTTAGCCAGCCCTCCCCGCACTTTCCTTTTCCCGAATCCATAAAAATCACACTTGTATGAAATATCATACATTTCATACTATTTAAATGTTTTGCCCTACTTTTCCCAAAACTCCCGTGTTTTCTTTATTCATTTAATTATTTCTTTTCTTAACCCTTTCTATGGGCCACTATTCTGAAATAAGCGGGGGCTATAACCGGCTTCACGGGCTGGAGCAGGCCAGGAAGGCCGCTA
>JAFCCZ010000057.1 GCA_017609945.1 Candidatus Iainarchaeum sp. | reverse complement strand
GGCATTTATCTCCCTAAGCTTTAAGGCAATCTTTTTCCCCCGCGGGGTTAGCGCAATTGGCTTAAGGCGGCCTTTTGATGAAACCTCAATAAGCCCTGCCTGCCTAAACCCAGCCAAAATTTTAACTATATGGGGGTAAGTGCAATCAACCTCTTTTGAAATGCTTGACGCATAATTTTCTTCGGGGTCGCCAAGCAGTGCCAAAAGCACGTCTGCCGGCTTATCCCTAAAAAAGACATAAAATAAGTCCTTGCCCAAGTATACCCCCCACAGAATAAAGAGAAGCCCTTAATAAACCTATCTCTTGAAACCTATGAATTTTTATGTATAAATTGAAATTTATATGTTGCAAACAATATTTTTAAAACCAGCAAAAATCTTGATTATGTATAAGCTAACTTTTCCCTTCGCCTCCTGCCTTGTTCTCGGCCCCAATTTATGTATAACCCCCTCCCTTTTCCCCTTGCTACAAAAAGAATAGGTTTAAATATTACAAGCTTATTATTATATACAAATTTTACGGAGGTCTTTGAGATGACTATGCGATTGTCAAAGCTTTTTGGAATGGATATATATACTTCGGAAGCCCTGTATAAGGGAAAGGTTTTTGACCTAGTAATTAACCTTGAAAAGGGGCGGCTGGAAACTATCACTACCGCGCCTCTTAAGCCAAAGACTAAGCAAGAGGCCAAAAAGATAATCAGTGAAAAAAGCATTCCATACAAGAACGTTAAAGCGGTAAAAGACATTGTTATTGTTGGCGGGGGAAAAAGTGTTAGTAAGGCTGAAGAAGCGCCTGAAAAGCGAACCCATTATAGATACAGTCGACGCTGAATGCCTTTTGCCGTTACTGGTTCTTTAACGTTAAATGTGAGGGTATATTTAAATGTATTATGTATTATTAGTATACATAAAGCAAACTTTATACTAAACTAATATTACCGGAAGAGTGGGGAGTGAATGGGGGTAAGAAGCTACTTTATACAGTATAAATTTATACTCCCGGATGCAATTAAGCATTCTTCTTATACCTACCAAAAGCTATTTAGGGCCCTTTACGGTTACACCCAAGCTGTTTTTAAGTCAAACGGCAAAGTTTATCATTACCACCGAAACGGGGTGCTTTCTGACACCCCTTTCCTGCGCCCTGGAAAGAATTGTGTTATTATCCCCACGAACTCCCTGCAAAAGCTTGTTGATTTCTTCAAAACAGGCAGAAATCCGACCCACCGGTGGAAGAGCAAGGGAGACTGGAAAGCAGTTTATTATATGAACGAAAAGGATGTTGACGAAAAGAAAATTGCTGAGGCAATAATCACTCTTTTAAACCGCTTTCAGGTAACCGGGATTTCAGAGAAACCCCTCTCCCTCCGCGAGGCAGTTGAATATATTTCTTCAAAGGGCGCAAGTAATGTTAAGGGGGGCCTCAATGTGACCCTGGCAGCCCAGGCAAAACCAATAGTTGATTTAGACTGGTTTAAGGCAGCGGTTCCAGTTTCAAACGAGCTCAGGGATTTTTACTTGTCCTACAAAAATTTGCGGGCAATTTAGAGTTCTTTCCGTTTCTTTTTTTTATTTAATATTACAACCTCTTTTTTTTCCGCGTTCCCTGCGTCTTTTTCTCGGACCGACACTAGCAGGGCAACCTTTCTCCATTTCCTTCGCCCCCCAACACTTGTGGTTTCCATCAATCCAAGATCCACCAATGTTTTTAGGTAGGGGTAAAGGCTTCTGAAGTTTTTGTATTCTACGCCAAAAATCTCGTAAATTCTTCTCCTAACCTCTTCCATATCCACCCATTCGTCAAATCCCAAAACCCCGTTTAAGTGATATGCCTGGGTGTTGTCTCTGAATCTCAAAATATCCCAAACCGAAAGCAGAGTCTGCGTTTCCTCTGCCTCTTCTGGTTCAACGTAAATTGAGCGGTCTTTAGGCTCCTGACTCCACTGGTCCACCCTCTTAAATAATCTGAAAATGCGCCTTATCAATCTTTTTAACGGCATGTTGTTATTATATGTACCGTAATTACTTATAATAATTACGGTAAGGGGGGTAATGACTTGTAATTACCTATCTTCGGCCTTTTTTGTTAATTTGAAAAGAAGTGAGTGCATTTTTGCCGTGTTTTTCAGTTCTGTTTTGTCTTGTGACTAGGGGGGCAAGAACAGGGGGGTCCCCACATTTTCTGCAGGGCGAGTGAGAGGTTTATTTCTACCTCAATTGGTCTTTTGCAGGGGGCAGGGCCCCTAGGGAACGTAGTGAGTTGTTTATTTGCCCCATTTTCTTTTAGGTTTCTATGCGCCCCCTGTTCGCCTTTTATTTATCATTAGTGAGCAGCGATTTTTTTCTCTAACTTGAATTTTATTTGGGGGCGGAGTGCAGGGTTAAGTTGTGAGCCGTGCAAATCCGCCTGTTTCTCTAAAATTCAAAAAAATAGTGTGAAGTGAGGGGGCAGAATAATCCTGCTTTTGCTGTGCTCAAAACAATAGCGGGGGAAGGATTTGAACCTTCGACCTTCGGGTTATGAGCCCGACGGGCACTCCTGGCTGCCCCACCCCGCTAAAAAATAATATTAAAGGAAATCATTTTAAAGGTTTTTCTTTTAATTTGCCCCAAAACCGGTTCAAATACCAATTTGGTGTGCGTAAAAGGTGTTATTTAAAATTTTAGCCCCATTTTGAACTTATTTTTCTTTGAAAACGGACTGTGCCGATGTGCGCGTTGTTTTTTTACTTGTCCAACAATTTGTGCTAAACCGACTTCCTCACGGCACTCATTTCCTCTCTCAAACATCGAAGTGCTTGTTCGGTTTTTCGTAGTACCCGCTTGCTGTCCATTGCATTCATTACTTTCCCGCATTCAGGGCACCTAAATTCGTACTCTGCCGCAACCTCAAATGGGATAGTTTCACACCGGCCCCTGCATGAAAAAAGCCCGTAGTTTGATTGGATTTGCTGTTTTGACTCAAGTTTTTCCAGGGATTCACCCATTTCCTCAAGAAGAAGCTCTGCAATTCGTTTGCTCTTCAATGCCCAGGTATAAGAATACCACCCTGTTTTGTTGTTCTTGCTTTTTTGATATGATGCTACCCCCCGG
This sequence comes from Candidatus Iainarchaeum sp., assembly GCA_017609945.1. Lineage (GTDB taxonomy): Archaea > Iainarchaeota > Iainarchaeia > Iainarchaeales > JAFCCZ01. Next base: position 3,075 of record JAFCCZ010000057.1, on the reverse strand, counting down.
TAGTGGAGCCTGTTTAGTATTGTTCTAACCTCTGTAACCTTTAGCCGCATTTTCTTTGCAAGCTCTTCGTCTGTAACATTTGACTTCTTCTTTTCGTATATCCTAATAACTCTTATTGCGTCCTCTCCGGCAATGCGCGCTACAAGTTTCTGCGCGGATTCAAAATTGATGATTTTTTTAGGGCTTGTCATTTGGATCGCCGGCAACTATTACTTCTGTGAATAAAATAATATAAATGCAACTCACATTCTCACGATTTTTTTCCCTTTTCCTCTTGGAACAACTTTTATTTTTGCGTTCCCAAATTTTTTGCTCAGCTCTTTTCCGCCAAAAATCCAATCCAGGGCCACTGCCATCGCGGCTATCTCGCTGTGCGGCTGTTGTGTAACGCTTAGATTCAGGTCACTTAGCTCGTATACTGCTGGTTCAACCTTCTGTGACCCGATTATTAGCAGTATCTTCTTCTTTTCCCTGAGCTTTTTTGCTTCCTTTTCAAGGGCCTTGCCGTACATTGTTAGGTGCACAACAAAATACCCTTTTTTTTTGTACTCTTGCAGTACACTTTTCCAGCTTTCTGCAAATTCAACCAAGAATTTGCCGCCCCACCTTGCCACAACGCTTTTGACGCTTTTTTCTATGGACTGGTCTTTGTTCCCGTTAATTATTATCTTTTCAGCACCAAGAGCACGGGCAACAAGGCAGGCGTGGCTGGTAATCCGGTAGTCTCTCACAAGTCGGTGCCCGTAGCGGAGCACAACTATTTTAGGCATCTGTTAAGTAAGTAATTGCGAACGGTTTTAATTTGGATCGCTTAAAAATCAGTAGTATCTTTTTTTTGCCTCTTTCAGTGAGATAACCCTGTAATCTTTTGCCCGCCCCGCAGTTCCAAAGGCCCGCATCTTTGAGGCAATGAGTTTTGCCATTTCTTCCCGCGCTGGCCCCAAATACTCTCTTGGGTCAAACTTTCCCGGGTATTTTTTGAATACTTTTCTGACAGTGGCGGTAATCACCATCCTGCTGTCAGAGTCAACGTTTACCTTTGAAATTCCGTACTTTATCGCCTTCCTTATGCTTGAAATTGGAACCCCCTTGGCGTTTGGCATTCTACCCCCGCAACGGTTTATCTGCTGCCTTAGCTTTAATGGGATTGAGCTCGAACCGTGCATTACCAGTGGAATGCTCCCCCCTTTTGCAATTTCCTTCACAATCCCCAGCGCCAGCCTTGGCTTTCGCTTGAATTTGTATGCCCCGTGACTTGTTCCAATCGCAACGGCCAAAGCGTCTATTCCTGTCCTGTTCACAAACTCAACTGCCTGCTTTGGATCAGTTAATTTCACTTTTCCCCTAACGTGCTCTTCAATTCCCCCCAGTGTCCCAAGTTCTGCTTCAACACTCACCCCAAAGCGGTGTGCGTACCCAACAACCTTTTTTGTCAACTTAACATTTCTCCCGAACGACTTGTGGGATGCGTCAATCATCACCGAACTAAAGCCAAGCCCTATTGCCTTTTTCACGGTTTCAAAGCTTTCGCCGTGGTCAAGGTGCAGAACAATTGGCAGGGCCGGGTTTTCTTCAAGTGCTGCGAGCATCAGATGCTTTATGTAAACAAAATTAGTGTACTTCAAGGCCCCCTCGGTGGCCTGCAGTATTACAGGGCTCTTTGTTTTCTGCGCCGCAAGCATTATTGCCTGGACCTGCTCCATATTGTTTGCGTTGAAGCCGCCCACGGCATACTTTTTCCTTTTGGCCTCTCCAAGAACCTGTCTCAGTGTTGCAATCGGCATTTATTTCCCTCTGGCCAAATGCTTATATTGAAACTAGTAATAAAACATTTTGGTCCGCGCCAATTCGATTTTTGCCGTTTTTTACATAGATATTTAACTGTTTTCTCACGAAATCATTCGTTATGCTTAACATAAGCCTTGTTAGGGAAAACCCCGCCGCAGTAAAGAAAAACCTGGAGAAGCGGCGCAATCCAGAGTACATCAAATGGCTTGACGACCTTGTAAAAAAGGACGCTTCCTGGAGAAAGCTCAAACAGGAATCCGACAAGCTTCGCGCCAGGCGCAACGAAATAACTCGCGAGATAAGGGAGGCCAAAAAACAGAGCAAGGACGCGAAAAAACTTTTAACAGAGGCCAAGGCCTTGCCAGGCAAAATAAAGGAAACAGAGGCCAAGGCCAGCAAAATCCAGCAAACAGTTAACTCTTACCTAATGCGATTGCCCAACCTGCTGCACGATTCAGTTCCCTTTGGGAAAGACGACTCTGAGAACATTGTTGAAAAAGAGGTTGGGAAAAAAACAAAGAGGTCTTTTGAGGTAAAGCACCACGGCCAGCTTGCCGCAGAGCTTGGCCTTGCCGACTTTGAGCGGGCAGTAAAGGTTTCAGGAACCGGGTTTTTCTACCTAAAGGGAGACCTAGCCTTATTGGACCTTGCGCTGCAGCGCTATGCAATAGACTTGTTAAGGGACAAGGGCTTTACCCTAATTCAGTCCCCACACCTTATGAGGCGCAAGCCCTACGAGGGAGTAACCGATTTGGGGGACTTTGAAACGGTAATGTACAAGGTTCAGGACGACGACCTGTTTCTCATTGCAACCGCAGAGCACCCAATGGCAGCAATGTACATGAACGAAATTTTGAGGGAAGAGGACCTCCCAATAAAACTCTGCGGCGTAAGCCCGTGCTACAGGCGCGAGATCGGAAAGCACGGCCTTGACGAGCGGGGCTTTTTCCGCGTGCACCAGTTCAACAAGGTAGAACAGTTTGTTTTCTGCAAGCCAGAGGACTCCTGGAAGCTGTTTGAGGAGATTGCCGAAAACTCCCAGGAAATTCTTAAGAAATTGGAAATCCCCTTCAACGTGACAAACATTTGCACAGGCGACATTGGAACGGTTGCCGCAAAAAAGTACGACGTAAACGGATACTCACCGCGCGAAAACAAGTACATTGAGCTAATGTCCTGCTCCAACTGCACAGACTACCAGGCCCGCAGGCTGAACATTCGCTATCGCAGAAAAGGAAGCATGGACAAAGAGCCGGTTCACACCCTGAACAACACAATGATCGCCAC
>JAFCCZ010000056.1 GCA_017609945.1 Candidatus Iainarchaeum sp. | reverse complement strand
AAAATTCCACCGCCAACCCTTGCAAAGAGCGCTACGCTGCTTGCTCCAAACCCAAACCCATACAACAGCACAGGATCCTGAACAAAGTAGTAGAGAACAGTCAGGCCAAGCAATCCAAACCCTACAACTGAGAGTCCGGAGGCAAGGCCGCTTGTGAACGCAACGGAGAACGCTTCCTTTACACTCTTCTTTGCGGCCTCTGTTGTCCTAACATTGGCCTTTGTTGCAATCCTCATCCCAATGTTCCCGCTCAGGGCTGAAAGGAATGCCCCAAAAAGAAATCCAACCGCGGTAATTGGACTTAGGGCTGGCAAAAGCAGGATTGCCACAGTTACAACCGCAACAAACGCTATTAGCACGGAGTACTCTTTGTGCAGGAAGGTTAGCGCGCCATTGTGAATCAGTTCGGAAATTTCCTGCATCTGCTTTGAACCAGGGCTTTTCCTCAAGACCCTATAATAGGAAAACAAAGCAAACGCAATTCCGCCAATTGCAATGAAAGAAATCCACATTAAAGGCATAAAAAATAGAAAGCAGTGGATTTATTTAAACCTTTTGGCTTTTGGAAAGCCTTTCAACAACCTCGTCAACCTTCCCGGCGGAAAGAAGCTCAAAGAACTCCCTTGCGTCAAAAGCATTTTTGAAGCTTGTTTGAGAGAGGTTCTTTTCAAGCAATTCAAGGCCAAGTGCGGTAATGCTTTTCTTGCTCTTTTGCAGCGCCCTCAGCTCCTCCAGCTTTTTTGCAAACGAAACGTCAGTAAAAGCCCTGTCAATTGAAACAATTGCCTTCCCGCCAAACTTCTCAACAATTGGCTTGAGCGAAAGGTCACCTTGCTTCAGGCCCTTTGCAAGCGTGCCCTTTAACTTTATCTTTACAACAGGCTTCTGCTCAAAGTTCTTGGAAAGCAGAGCGGAAAGCTCTTTCTCCAGCTCTCCCAAAACCTGCTCAAGGCCTGCCTCCTTGAACTCCAGTTTCTTGTAGAAGAATTTCCTCTGGTTTGGCAGAACCTTGAACTCTGTGGAGCCGGATTCCGTGTCCCACAAATAAATTCCCTTCTGCCTCTCGGACTCAAGCTTTTTCATCTGTGTTACCACCGTGCTTCCCGGAAGAATGAACTTTTTTCCGTTAAGATCCTGTTCATCACTCCAGTGCAAGTGCCCGTTCACAATGAGGTCAAAGCCAGATGGAAGGTCTGCAAGGGAGATGCTTGCAATCATCTCGTCATCAAATGGAAGGAACTCCTTAATGCTCTGGTGCAGCACCAGAACATTCTTCTTTCCGGGCAAGGGCTTTGGGTTCCACATCTTCAAAGCGTCCAACGCCTTCTTTTCGGGAATTCCACTTAGTCCGTGCACTACAAGATCTCCGATTGAAGCGGTTGCAGCGTGAAGGTGCACCAGAACTCCAGCCGACTCCAGTACCTCAAGCGCGTTTTTAAAGTCCCGACCGCGGCACTCGTGGGTTCCGTGAATTGCGACCATTGGAATGTGCGAAAAGTTAAATTCTTGCTTTTTGCCGTCCTTTTCCTTTACAACCAAGCCACTGGCCTTTGCCGCCTTCAAGGGAGCAAAGAGCTTGAAGGTGCGCTCCCAGGTCTCCTGGCTTGGAACGTCGTCGTCAAAGAGGTCTCCGGCGTGAATAATCAGCTCGGCCTTGCTTTCAAGCGCAAGCTGCAGGGCCTGGGAAGCCTGCTCAAAGCACTCCTCAGAGCGCTCGCGGCCCTCCGCAAAACCCAAGTGAAAATCGGAAAGAATTGCTGCCTTCATAATTCAAACCCATAAACTTAAGGTGGGCTAATTATTTTAATTAGAACTTAATCAAACAGAATATTTTCCCTTTCCTTGAATTCCTTTTCCGCAAGGGAGAAAAGCTTTCTGCCCTTCTCGGTGATGGTGTAAACCTTTCTGTTTTCCTCACGCTTTGCGCTAACAAAACCGCGGCCCTCAAGCTTGTAGAGAACAACGTAAACAGTAACGTTTCCAGGGCGAAATCCGAACTGCTCCTGGATTTTGCTGCGAAGAACGTATGCATGGCTTGGGCTCTTCCTCAAAAGCGAGAGAATGTAAACCCAGAGCACTTCAATGCCCAGCTTTTCTTTCAGGCGGGCAATTTCACGGCTTTCCCCGGCAACCATGATTTATACATAAAACAGAAAGTTTTATATATATAAAATACTATTTTATGAGCATAAAACAATAGGAACTTTTTCGGAGCACTCGCCTTTTGAGGCTCACTCCAAAAAGTTCACAAAAAATGGGATTGTGAGGGTGATTTTTGATGGGAAAGATTAAGGTTGCGATTGCGGGAATTGGAAACTGCGCGAGTTCGCTTATTCAGGGAGTTGAATACTATAAGGATGTTGCGGCTGACGATGCGTTGGTACCGGGATTGATGCACAATGTTTTCGGCGGATACAAGGTAAGCGACATTGACTTTGTTGCAGCTTTTGATGTTGACAAGAGAAAGGTTGGAAAGGCGCTGAACCAGGCAATTCTTGAAAAGCCAAACAACACAAAGATTTTCCAAAATGTTACAAAATGGAAAGATGTGATTGTGCAAAAGGGGCCTGTGCTGGATGGAATTGCAGAGCACATGGCAGAGTATCCGGAGGACGAGAGTTTCAGGGCTGACGAAAACCAGAAGCCTGTTGACGTTGCAACGGCATTGAAAGACTCGGGAGCCGAGATTTTGATGAACTATATGCCTGTTGGGTCGCAGAAGGCAACAGAGTATTACGCGGAAGCCGCGCTGGATGCTGGGTGCGCTTTCCTGAACTGTATGCCTGTGTTCATTGTTTCAGAGCCAAGCTGGGAGAAAAAGTTCATTGAAAAGGGATTGCCGTGCGCTGGAGACGACATAAAGGCGCAGATTGGCGCAACCATAATGCACAGGACGCTTGCAAGGCTTTTTGCGGACAGGGGAGTCAAAATTACCGGAACCTACCAGTTGAACGTTGGCGGAAACACGGACTTTTTGAACATGGCAAGGCACCACAGGCTAAAGACAAAGAAGATTTCAAAAACCGAGGCAGTGCAAAGCAACTTGCCAGCGCCCTTGCCGGCAGACAAGATTCATATCGGGCCAAGCGACTACATTCCCTGGATTAAGGACCAGAAAATTTGCTTCTGCAGGATCGAGGGAGAAAAGTTTGGGAACATTCCAACAAATATCGAGGTAAGGTTGAGTGTGGAGGACAGCCCAAACAGCGCGGGGTGCACAATTGACGGCATTAGGGCACTGAAAATTGCGCTTGACAGGGGCGTTTCCGGTGCATTGACTTCTATATCAGCCTGGACGATGAAACATCCAAAACAGCAGTTCTCAGACCCAGTTGCAAGGGAAATGGTGGAAGAATATATTAAGGGCAAAAGGGAAAGATAGTAATATGCTGTACGCTGCAAGGGAGAGGTTTGGAAAGCTCTCGGTAAAAATTGGAATGCTTTTCAGCAAGCTTCCAATTAGCGCTAACCAGTGGACTTTGCTTTCCCTTGTGCCGGCCTTTATTGCGCTCTACTTTCTGGTGCAGGAGCAATTCCTTCTGGCTGGGGCGTTCTTCATAGTTTCGTCCTTCCTTGACCTGGTTGACGGGAGCGTTGCCAGGGTAACCGGAACGGTAAGCAGGTTTGGGGCATACCTTGACACAATAATTGACAGGTATGTTGAGGCAATAATTGTTTTTGGGCTACTGTTTGTTGCACTGCCTGAGTTCTTCGGGCCAAGCTATGCGTGGATTTTCCTGTACTTTTTTGGCAGCATGATGACAACCTACGCAAAGGCTGCTGCAAAGGAAAAGAGGCTGGTTCCGGAGGGAAGGGAGCTGAGGGGAGGAATTCTTGAGAGGGCCGAAAGGCTGATCATTCTCTTCATTGGCATAATCCTTGCATTCGTTAACCCGCTATACCTTGTTTACACAGTAGTGTTGCTTGCAGTTCTGACAAATGTTTCCGCAATGCAGCGCATTCTGATTGCAAGGAAATTCAAATAAGCTTCAAAAGCCTCAGCTTTGAAAGGGCTGTGAAACAGTGAACCAGCGGGCTTGAAAGGCTTCCGCCAATTTTTACCTTTTTTCCAAGAATTGCTTTCCTCAGAGCCTCAGAATTCTGCGCATCGCACTCCACAAAGGACTGGCCAATCTCGCTTGAGTGGTGTGCATCACTTCCGGCAGTAAAAGCAAGGCCCTTGCTTTCAGCAAACTCTTTTGCCTTTCTGTTAAAGGTTCTCCTGACGCACCTGCTGTTAAAGACCTCAATTGCGTCAGCTCGCTTTGCTGCTTTATCCAGGTCCTTAAAACTGTGCCTGAAGTAATCAAAAGGGTGCGCAATAACCGCGACAGCGCCCTGCTGCTTTATGGAATCAAAAATTTCGTCAGCCGGCGCAGGCTTAATTTCCTGGTTCATGAAAAGCCCAATAATCTCACCAACCGTTTTGCCGTTCTCAACGGCCTTTACCTCCTCTCCCTTGACAAAAACCAAGCCCTCTTTTTTGGAAAGCGCTTCAAGCTCTTTCCACGAACCGCAATTGTTGTGCTCGGTGATCGCAAAACCTGAAAATCCCTTTTTCTTCAATTCCCTAACAAGGGTTGAGGGCTTTGTAAGGGCGTCATTGCTGTAATTGGTGTGGAGATGCAAATCAAATTTCATGCAGAAAACCCTAATTGTTTAAGAGCAACGCCTTTTTCTCACTTACCATCTGTTCGGGGTAAAGCAAAAGCGGTCTCAGCACGGCAACAGGCTGCTTGGCATCAAACTCTGCGTAATCCTCAATTTCCTTTTTTGAGGTTCCCCTGTCCGCAAGCCCAATTGCCTGAATTTTTCTCTCGGAAACCAGCTTCCCAATCCCCTTCCACTCGGTAAAAACGAAATCCCGCCAGCAGTTAATTGCCCTTAACTTATTAACATGCGCTTCAATTTGCTTGGACTTCTTCTTCACAACAGGAAAAATATTGCAGCCGCGGAACATTAGCAAAGAGGCTGCAAGCAGTTCCTCCGGCTTTCCCTCAAAGAGAAAGGCAAGGTTTCCCTCAACGCCAAGTGGCAGGCCGCGAATGCACGGGATATCTGAAAAGTAAACAAAGAAATCTCGCTTGCGCACTTCAACAGTTATCCTCTTTTCAGGGTTTTTCAGCTTAACCGTCAGGCCGGGAATTGTGTCCATTACTGCCTTTCCCAATTTGTTCTCATAGTCCTTTGAAGAGAGGTCTGTTTCAGCAAGCCTTTTCACGCGCAAGGCAAAAGAATCTCCCTTCCTAAGAAAGTGCATGGCCTGGCAAAGCACTGCCGCCTCAATATCCAAATATTCCTTAAAATTTCCCTTGAAGGCAAAAGCTATTGCGTGAATCCCGACAACGTTCTCCAAAACATCTGCAACCTTTTTGAGGTTTGGTGCAAAAATGTAGAGCCTGCCCCCGCCGCGCGTAATTCTCTCAATCCCAACTTCATTGTTTTTGAGCGAGTGCTTGATGTTTGAAATAAGCTTTTTCGTAAAAAACTGCCTTACCTGATTGCTTTTGAGAGCGATCTCTGCGCTTGTCTTGACAAGCAGGCAGTTGCTTTTCTCTGGAATTGCCGCTACCATAAGATATTTAAGGCAAAGCAAGCATTAAGTAATTATGGCTGTAAGAAGGGATGGACTTTGCCAAGTCCAGTGAACTTATTCTAAATGTTTTGGACAGCCATGGGAAACTCTCTCAAAAGCAGATTGCAAACCGCAGCAAAATCCCTAAGAGAACGGTCAGATACAATCTCAGGCAGTTAATTGAAAAGGGGCTTGTGCGGGAAAGCCTTGTTTGGGACGATTTGCGCCAGAAGCAATTTGAAAGGGGGGCTGGATTTTGTTTGATTCAGTGCTAAGAATGATTGGAAACACCCCCCTAATAAAGTTGGATGAATCAATCTATGCAAAGCTCGAATCGATGAATCCGAGCGGCTCGATAAAGGACAGGATGGTCAAATTCATGATAGAGCAGGCTGAAAAGAGGGCCGAGCTCAAGAAAGGTTTCACAATTGTGGAAGCGACAAGCGGCAATACTGGAATTGCGCTTTCAATGCTGGGAAACATGAATGGATACAGGGTAAAGATTTTTATGCCGGAATACATGAGCGAAGAAAGAAGGAAGCTAATAAGGTACTTTGGGGCGGAGATTTATTTAACGGGATCTATGGAAGAAGCAGTTGAAAAGGCGGAAGAGGAGGCGAGCAATGGAAGCACCTTTCTGCTTAACCAGTTCAAAAACAGGGACAATATTGAAGCGCACAGAATTGGCACAGGGAAAGAAATAATTAGGCAGGTGGGCAAAAAAATAGATTACTTTGTTGCAGGCATTGGAACTGGTGGGACAGTAATGGGCGCGGGAAAAGCGCTCAAGGAAAAGTATCCAGAAGCAAAAATCATTGGGGTGCTACCAAAA
>JAFCCZ010000055.1 GCA_017609945.1 Candidatus Iainarchaeum sp. | reverse complement strand
CAAACTGGTTTACAAAATCGGAATCACAGTTGCCGTTTGGGAACGCGGGGTTCACAGACAGCCTTACTACCCTGTCGTACATGTCCGGGGGGGAAACAACATATTCTTTGTAATAGGAACCTTGCAGATTATACTGTTCCAAAAGAAAGTCAACCTTTGACTCCTCAGCAAACGCAACCGAGGAAAAGAGCGCGAGTGCGAGAAGAATCAGTGCAAGCTTTTTCATGCGCAGGCCTCCTTGATTTCCGCAATCAGCAAGGCGTTTGACTGAATTGTTCCCTCAACCTCAGCAATCTTTGCCCTGCTCTGCACAAGCCCTGCCTCTGCAAATTGCGCAGGGTAAGCTAATTCAAAAGAATCAATCTCTGAGTCCTGGGCAACAAGCTTTTGCAGCAGTGCGACGAGCGAGCCCTGCACCCCGTCAAGAACAAAAACCTTTTCACAAACCTCTTCGTCGGATTCGTTTCCGGTGAAAGCGTAAACCGCCTCAGCCTCATCAAGCTCCTTCAGCGCGAGGAAAACTTCAAGCCTTAAATTGTAAACGTTTGCAAGGGAAAACAGCGCGATGGAATCCTCAGATGCGTCCTGGGCAAAAACCCTTTCCCCAAACTCAAAGGTCTTGGACTTGAGGGCAACAAGGTTCTGCTTTGGCAGCTGCTCAAGACCGCTGTCAGACATAAAAAATGAAACCCCTTCAGCTGCCCAGCTTGAATTCAGCTCCAAAAGGCCGTCCTCAAAGGACATGGGTTGTGGGGAAACAAGGGAGGGCAGCAAAAAGTAAGCCGCAAAAATTACTATAATAGCGGCCGCGATAAGCGACAAATTTCTCCATCTCTCGTCCAAACCAGAACACCTTTTTAAGTAAATAATCTATTGCACCGATGTTTATTAATATTGCCGATTTTAAAAGATTTCCGTCCCCCTTAGATATTGATTGAAATGGCTGGAAGCGAGATTGACCTGGCAATAATTGGGTCAGGGGCAGCGGGAATTACTGCAGGAATCTACGCCGCGCGAAGGAATTTACGGGTGCGAATTTTTGAAAGGGAAGCGCTTGGGGGGCAAAGCGCTCTGGCTATCTGGATTGAGAACTACCCCGGCACGAAAAAGATGAAGGGAGCAGAGATGATGGAGCAGTGGGCCTCTCACCTGAAAGAGTTTGGAGTGGAAATAGAGGAGGCCAATGGCGTGGAGAGCGTCAAGAAGGCAGGCCAAGGGTTTGAAATTGTTACAGACGGAAAGGAAAAGGTGAAGGCGAAAGCTGTTCTGCTTGCAACAGGGACAGAGAACAAGCATTTGGGAATTCCGGGCGAGGAAGAGCTCTACGGAAAGGGCATCTCATATTGTGCGAACTGCGACGGCCCGATGTTCAAGGGCAGAAAGGTTGTAATAATTGGCGGGGGGAACTCAGGGGTAACCAACGCCCTGTGGGTCTCAGAGATTGCGTCAGAGACAACTCTTGTGGAGTTCCTGCCAGAGCTGAACTGCGAAGAAGTTTATTTGGCTGATTTGGAAAAGAGCCCTATCAAAGTGCTGAAGAACACCCAGGCCTTGGAGGTTCTGGGCAAGGAAAAGGTAAAGGGGCTGAAAGTAAAGGACCGCGGGAGCGGGAAAGAGAAGGAAATTCCCGCCGACGGGATATTTATTTACGTTGGACTGGAGCCAAGGAACGAGCTTGCAAAGGCGCTGGGGTGCGAACTTGACGAAAAGGGCTTTGTTAAAACTGATGGAAAGAACGAGACAACTGTTTCCGGCGTATTTGCCGCTGGAGACCTGGGAAGTGGGGCCCTTGCCCAAACAGTGTGGGCTGCCGGCGACGGGGCAAAGGCAGCGCTTGCGGCGTACGATTGCGTGAGAAAAACAGGCAATTAGAAAGCCTTTTATATAACATGTTATATAACATGTTAACATGAAGCACTATTCTTTGGTGATTGAGCCCAGGCTTGTGGAGGAAATTGACTCGTTGATTAAGAAGCACGGGCTTTACAGCAGCAGAAGCGACTTTATCAGGGACGCAATAAGGCAGAGGCTAATTGAGATAAAGCATCTGGTTGGCAAGAAGCTGGATGAGGAAGGAAAGCAGCACGAAGAGGAGGCTTTGGAGGGGGAATTTGTTGACCAGGCAATGGAGGAAGTAAAGTTCCCCGGCGTGCACTGACCTGGTTTGCCTGCGTTTAATTAAGCTTTTTAACCCTTTGAGCCAATCTTTTAGTGGTTGGGATGGCTTTCGTTAACCGAAGGGAGAAAGGCCTTGTTATTGCGCTTTCAGGCAAGGAAAGCAAGGAATCCGGACTTGTTGAGGGAAAGCGCTACGATTTAAAGAAGGCAGGGGACGGAGAGTGGCTGCTGGCTGAAAGCAAGGCACAGGCCCCAAAAGAGCGGGAGCTTGAGCAGAAGATTTTGAAAATGCTTGGCAAGAAAAGCCTTAGTGAAAGGGTTGAAGGAAAGTTTGAGGAAAAGCTCTCAAAGGAAGAGCAGGCTGTTTTTAAGAAAATGCTTGTAAAGGGGGCGGTTGTTGCCTTCAAGCTGAGTGACAAGTACAAGAAGGCCGTTTACAAGGTTGTGGAAGAGAAAAAGAAGCCAGCGCAAGCGGCAGGGCCAAAGAAGACTGGGGATGTGACAAAGGAAAAGCCGCCCGAAGAGTATTCCCTGGAGGGAGACGGCATAATGGTGATAAAGGATGCCGGCCATGCAAAGGTGGTTGCTGCGAGCATGCAGGGAAAAATAAAGGAAGGCGAGGTCAAGGGCATTAAGAGCTTTGATGGCCCGTTCTATGTGATTGCTTCAGGGCTCTATGAAAAGTTCAGGGAGAGGGTTCTTAAGGTGTTTAAGTCAAGCCACAAGATTGGCCTGGCAGAGCTTGCAAAAAAGGCAGATGCCTCAAAAACACTTTGCAGGATAGTGTGCGAGTTTTTAAAAGAGGAAGGGGAAATAATTGAAAAAAGGAAAGAAAGCTACGAGTTCATCTCAGAAGAGTAAAAAGCCAGAGCAGAGGAAAAGGACAAGGTCCCTGATTCCGCTAATCTCAAAGAAGGAGAACAACAAAGAGCTTGTTGAGAGGGCATGCCTTGGCTCGGACGAGGTTGTCGTGCTTCTTGTCGTGGACACCGACGCAATGCCTGGCCAGTTTGGCTTTGCCGCATCGGACATAGGGCACGGCAACGGCCTGATGCAGGAGGTAAAGGTGCTGGTTGAGCAGCAGGGAAAAGAGTGCAGCGACCTAATCGAGTGGGGAGACACAGAAACAAAGATCATCCACCTTGTGCAGCTGCGTGGCATTGACAAAGTGCTTTTACTCAAGCAGGACAACCAGTTCTTCAAAAAGCTTGTGAAGAGCCTCGGGGAACAAACCAAAGCGGAAGTAGAGATTGTTAAGGCAGCGGAAGAGGAACAGGTGTAAGAGCGGGGGTTAAGTTTTATCCGGGAGTTGGCTTAAGGTGAAGGGTGAAAATTCAAAAAGGTCCCGGTTGGATGGGCTTGAAAGCCAGTCCATTTACATTCTGAGGGAGGCCTACAGCCAATTTAAGAGTTTGGCAATGCTTTGGAGCATTGGAAAGGATTCAACTACAATGCTCTGGCTCACAAGAAAGGCTTTTTTTGGATATGTCCCCTTTCCCATGGTTCACATTGACACAGGCTACAAGATTCCGGAAATGATTGAGTACAGGGACAAGCTTGCGAAAGAACTTGGGCTTGACATGATTTATGGCATGAACGAGAAAGCGATTAGGGGAAAGCAAACTTTTCCGGACGGAAAGCTTGACAGGATTTCGTGCTGCAGAACTTTAAAAACAGAGGCCCTCCAAAAAACTCTTTCAGGCGAGGGCAAAAGATACAGGCTAAACCAAAGGACAGGAAAGTACGATGTTGATCCAAACAAGGAAACTTACGCCGGCGTAATAGTTGGAGTTCGCGCGGATGAAGAGGGAAGCCGCTCAAAGGAAAGGTATTTTTCCGCAAGAACAAAAAACAATGATTGGAAAATTGCAGAGCAGCCCCCGGAGCTCTGGAACCAGTTCAAAACGGATTTCGCGCCAGGGACCCATGTGAGAATTCATCCCCTGCTTGACTGGACTGAATTGGACATCTGGGAATACATTGCAAGGGAAAAGATTCCTGTTACCGCACTATACTTTGACAACGGGAAGGGGAAAAGGTACAGGTCGCTTGGATGTTTCCCCTGCACAAAACCGGTTGAGTCCAACGCGAAAAATGCCGAAGACATTGTTAACGAGCTAAGGAGCGGGAAGTTCAGCAGGATTGCAGAGCGCGCTGGACGCGACCAGGACATGGAAGATGATGGCGGGCTTGAAACACTCAGAAGGGATGGATACATGTGAGCCAGGAAATAATGAACATTGCAATTGTTGGGCACGTTGACCACGGCAAAAGCACGGTTATCGGAAGACTACTTGCAGACACCGGCTCGCTTCCAGAGGGAAAAATGAAACAGGTAAAAGATAAGTGCAGAAAGGAATCCAGAGAATTTGAATACGCATTCCTTCTTGACGCGCTCAAAGACGAGCAAAGCCAGGGAATTACAATTGATATTGCGCGGTGCTTTTTCAAGACAGGGAAGCGCGATTATTTGATTCTTGACGCGCCGGGCCACATTGAATTTTTGAAGAATATGGTGAGCGGGGCGGCAAGGGCAGAGGCGGCAATTCTGGTTATTGACGCAAAGGAGGGGGTGCGGGAGAATTCAAAAAGGCACGGCTATCTTCTTTCAATGCTTGGAGTAGAGCAGGCAATTATTTGCGTGAACAAGATGGACTTGGTTGGTTATGGCGAGAAGATTTTTGAGAAGATTGTTGAAGAGTATTCAAAATTTTTGAAGAAAATTGGGATTAGGGCAATGGAGTTTGTTCCCGTTTCAGCGCTGAAAGGGGACAACATCGCAGAGGCCTCAAAAAAAATGAGTTGGTTTAACGGAAATTCGATTCTTTCGGCTTTGGACTCTTTTGAAAAGGCCCCTCCCCCAATTAAGAAACCTTTTAGGATGCCGGTGCAGGACGTTTACAGATTTACCGGGAATGAAAACGGCAAACGCATTGTTGCGGGCAGGGTAGAGTCTGGATTGTTGGAGAAGGGAACTGAAATTGTTTTCCTTCCGTCAGGAAAGCGGTCCAGGATAAAAACTATTGAAGAGTTTGGCGGTGAAATGCGAGAAGATGTTTCTGCAGGCCACTCAACGGGAGTTACTCTGAAGGAACAAGTTTATGTGCCGCGCGGCGAGATAATGTGCATTGCCTCAGAAAAGCCAGCCTTTGTTAGCTCAACGGTCAAGGCAAACGTTTTTTGGATGGGAAAAACGCCAATGGTCAAGGGCAGGGAATATTTCCTAAAGCTTGGGACGGCAAGGGTTGCGGCAAAGCTTGGGGAGGTCTTTTCCATTATAGATGCTTCAAGCCTTTCAAAGACCAGCAAGGAGAGCATTGAAAGGCACGATGTTGGAAGGTGCATGATTGAGTGCGCTTCACAAATCGCTTTTGACCAGTTCAAGGAAATAAAGGCCACTGGAAGGTTTGTTATTGTGGACGGGTTTGATATTGCCGGCGGTGGCATTATAACAGAGCTTGTTGAGGACTCGCAGGGGGAAACAAGGGAGCAGGTAATTAAAAGAGAGGGAAAGTGGGAACGCGGGCTGGTGAGCTACAATGATCGCGTGACAAAATACGGGCACGCGCCAAAGCTAATTATTCTGACCGGAAAAAGCGGAGTTGACAAAAAAAGCATTGCAAAGCAGCTTGAGAGAAAGCTGTTTGAAAGCGGAAGGGTTGTTTACTTCCTTGGAATTGGAAATTTGCTGCGCGGGCTTGACGCAGACATCATCAAGAGCAGGAGGGACGAGCACATAAGGAGGCTTGGAGAGGTCTCGCACATTTTGATGGACGCAGGCCTGATAGTTGTTGCAACTGCAAGCGATTTGGAAGAGGAAGATTTGAGGCTTCTGGAAACGGTAACCAACAGAGAATCGGTATTTATTGTGAACGTTGGAAAGGAAAGCCTTGAGGACGGATTAGTTGACCTGAACCTGGATCCAGGCACTGAAGACGAGAAGAATGTTGAAAAAATCGTAAAGCTTTTGAAGCTTAATCCCTCAGCATGAACTTTTCAATCTGCTTTCTTGCCCTTTCCCTTTTCTGCCTGTGCTTTTTCAGGAAGGCGTTAACTTTTTCCGCAAGCATTTTCTTGTGCTCGCCGCAGAGGAGCTTTCCCCCCCTGCAGAACCGCCTTTGCTCCTCAACCTTTTTGTCGTCCTCCTCAAACAGGAAATGAAAATAGTGCATTACCGGGCAAATGTCCGGGTTGCCGCCTTTCTCGCGCTGCATTGCAACCGTTGGCTGGCCGCCCGTAAAAGCGTTTCCAACCTTTTTGTCAACAGTTTTTTCATCGTCGGTTGTGTAAA
>JAFCCZ010000054.1 GCA_017609945.1 Candidatus Iainarchaeum sp. | reverse complement strand
ACAAGACAGCCTCCTCAATCCTTGAGAAACTCAGCGAAATGCTCTCACTAGACCTTGACACAAAGCCGCTGAAGAAAGAGGCCAAGGAAACAAAGAAGGCCCTGCTGGAGCACCTGAAACGGCTCAAGCAGAGCCAAGCGGAAACAACAAAGTTTGAGGCAGACCAAACCCCGATGTATACCTAAAAAAGCCATTTAGAAAGAATTAAATACCGTGAAATAGTTAATATATACTGGGATAGTTATGGCAAAAGGGCGGTCTGGAAGAACAAGGTTTACCGGAAAGGTTGCAGAAACCGGCCAAAATTTCACTCTTACACTTAGCGGCGGCGCGAGGGGTGGGAAGAAAAAAACCGCCAGGAAAACCGCCAAGAAAAAAACAACAAAAAAGAAAGGAGGAAACAAAATGCCACCAAAACCACCAGCAAAGGGGCCAAAAATCATACCAGTTCTAAGAAAGCCAATCAAAAAAGCGCTTCCAACGGGGGCGGTTGTTACCGGAGTAGGACCAAGAAGGTTGGACGGGACTCACACAGTAAAGTTTAGGACCAGAGCAGGGAAGGTAGAGCGCAAAGCACAGGTAACACCAGAGGGCCACAGGCCAGGAAAGCTTCCGACAGAGGTGATTGCGGCTGTTGGAAAGTCCATCCCAAGGGGCGCACAAATTGAAAGCGTTACAAGAAGGGGCAACAAGTACAGGGTAACTGGCACGGCCAAGGGAAAGAGATTCAATATATTTGTCTGGATTAAAAGGCCGCAGGAGTTCAACATCCAACGGGTAAGCACTCTGAACGAGATAAGCATAACGCACGCAAGGCCAGGAGTAAAGGGACGGACTGTTACAAGAACAACCGTTGACGGCGGCAGGCCAACAACTCGCCTGGGCGGGCCATTCAGGAAAAAAAAGAGCGAAACAACCTAAGTCCCTTTAACCAAACTGGATTTTAATTCCAATCTCCGGAGAAGATAGTAATGACAACAAGACGCCCTCAAGGAATGCCGACCGCGGCTGGTAGAAGAAAAGCCAGACCCACGAGCAGGGCCAGGGCCCCGGTAAGGTGGAGAAAGAGCGATTTGCCTCCAGCAGTAATGAAAGAGGTAATAAAGCAGCTTCCAAAGGGCGCAACAAATGTCAGGGTAATGCGCAGGGGCAGAAGGGGCAAAAAGTTCAGGGTTCTTTTTGAGGTAGGGGGCAAAAGATTCCAGGTTTTTCCCTGGAACGTAACAAAGGCAAACTTCAAACTTTACCCAAAGGGCCAGGTTGGCGCTCCAATGCCCCAAGGTGTTATTATCAGCCCGGCCATTTCACCAACAATCAGCCCTACTAATACCTTTAACCCGACCATTAACGTTAACCCACACATTGTTGCGGAGGGCCGAGGGGGAAGGGAGAGAAGAGAGGTGGAAAGGCCTCCTCCAGGAGAGCCCCATAGGCTTGACCCAAACCAGCTGGATGACATTAGAAGGGAACTGGAGACAGCAATGGAAGCAAGGAAGAAGGCCGTCAATCAGCTTCTTGGAGGGGCAGAAAAACACCAAGAATTCGCCAATGGTTCAAAATCCACAAGAGGGGGCATATTTAGTGGCCTTAGAGGGCTTCTTAGCCCAAAAACCTGGTGGACAAAGGGTCCTACCGGCTCTATGGCCACGCTTTATGACAGTATAAGGTATTCAAGGCATGCAAAGGCAGGCCACAAACTTAGGGCAGCCCCATACGGGACAAAAATTTACATTACCGGAAGAGGAGAGAAAAGAAGAGCTGGAAGGTTGGAAAGAGTTAAAGAGCAAGTAAATCCTGAGTCCGTGCGAACCGCACTGGCGCAGTGTGATGGGGCGGTTAATCAGGCATTTGCAGAACTAATGAACAATCCAACTCCTGCTCAGGAACAGCTATGCAAAAAGCAAATAGCTGACGCAGTCCTCGTTTTTGACAAGGCGCAGATTGAGGTTGAGGCTGAGTTCAGGAGAAGGATGCGTAAAAAGGGCATGACCACCGGCGGAAAAGACGCATCCCAGGTCAGAAGGCTTGGCAGGATGTAGCCTCAGCACCTGGAAACCTTTACTTTTGAGCTCTCTTTGAGATTCATTTTTGCGCGAAGCGAAACCCGCGCAATAACCTCTATCTCGTTCTTTGGGTGCGAGCTTCTCTCAGGGAAAATTATTGCCGCCCTGTGCTTTCCAACGCCCACCCTGAAAGCGGTAATGCTTCCAAAACTGCGCTCTTTCGTTTTAAAACCCCTGAGCTTCACTTCCTCAAGCCCTGCAAGAAAGCTCTGAAGCGCGGCCTGGTCAATGATTAGGTTGAGGGTTCCTGGAAACGGCTTGAAGCCAAGGAGCTCCCTGAACTGCTTTGAGTAGCCAGGCCTTGAAACGTAATATGCTCCCTCCCCAATCCCTGTTTTTACCTTCCCCGCAATACTTTCAGTGGCCTTTGAAGAGAACAGATTCTTCATCTCAAAGTACCTGCCCTTTAGCACTGAGATGCCTTTCTGGGTCAGTCTTACATTGATTCCCTTTGGCGAGGAGTCAAGCTCCACAAAGCTCTTGTCGCGCAGCTCCCTTAACTTTCTTGAAACAGACTGCTGTGAAATCCCAAGATGCTCTGCAACGGTTGCGGTTGAAGAGGAGAGCGTGCCGTGCAGGCGCGCATTCTTGGCAATGAAGAAGAGAAGCTTTTCGTCAGGCACCCTTGCAGCACCTTTCAATCCTTACCCTGGCCACAATTATCACGCCCAAAAGTGCTGAAATAAACAGCAGCAGCAAAAGCGGGTTCTGTGGCAGTGAGGGCAAATTAAACGGCATGTCGCTTCCTGTCCCAATATTCACGCTGAGGTTGTTTCCGCCCGGGGTGGTCGCAACCTTTCCGTCGGGCCCAACGCTTGTTCCAAACCCGCCTTTCTTGAAGGCCTCGAGAAGCGGGAGAAACTGGGCGTTCTCCGGATACCACTGGCCTGTGGTGGGATCATACCAAAAGCTTCCGTTCGGACCCTGCGCAGTCCTGAGTATTTCAGGCGGACCGTTGTTGTACGAAATCTTGGGAACCCCGTCGTCAGCACTGAAGTCAAGAGTGTGCTCTTTGCCGTCCGCGGTCTTGAATCTCACCCCTGTTGGGGTGTTCTCCACCGGCCCGACAAGCGCCTGGTCGTAAACCTCTCCTGTTTCCTTGTTGACTATCTTAACGCGGTCCTCGCAGCAATCTGGCTCGCTTGGGTCACAGTCCTCACTTGTTTTAACGCTGTAAAATATAAAGCGGTGCTTGTCTGTGTCAAATGTCTGGAACGGGCCCTGCTTCTGCAAACCCTTGTTTAGGTTCTCAACCCTTTCGGCAATTGCGGCGCTTCCGCCAACCGGCAGGGCCTCAAGGTTTATTGCCGGTTCCGGGCAGTCTGTTTCAGGGTTCTTAACTGTTGTGGGGGTTGCCTTCAATCCGCTGATGTCGGATTTGTTTGCAATGGTCTTTTCATTGCGCTTTAGCCAAATCTGCAGCTCGTGCTCTTTGGCATTGTAGAGAATTACGCCGTTCTTGAACTGCACGCTGTTAAACAGCCCGGCAGTTTCCTCTTTGCCGTTCTTCAGGACCGTGACCCTGTTTACCCTCACAAGCGCAACCGCGTTGTCTCCGTAAACAATTCTTCTTGGGGTTCCGGTTGCAACAATTTCCCTCTTTGTAGTGTCAACGGTTATGCTGTAACCGTTTGTTTCTATGCTCTTTACCTCGCCAAATGCGTCCGTTATGCTGTCAGATGAAATGCCAACTCCTGTCTGCTCCTCAATGTTTCTCTTAATGCAGTCAAGCACTTCCTGAGAAAGCACAACAAAGCGCCCGTTGGAGTGCCATTCAAACATTGGGTCAGAGCTGTCTGTCGGAAGCTTTATCTCTCCAATCCTCTGCGGAATCTCCAAAGCCGGAATGTCACCGTTCACGGTTGCCATCCTTACATGCTCCTTGCTTGTGATAACCGGCTTTCCCTTCACAAGGATCTGGCCTGCCTCCTTGTCAATCAAAACGTTTTTGTCTGATTCCGAATCAATAATTTCGAACTTGGTTTTGTCATCGTATTTTGAGATGGTTCTCTCTCCCTTGAACCAGTAGAAGAAAAGCTCTTTTGAAACAAGGACACCTGTTGAGGTCCCGACCGTTTCCGCGGTTATCTGCAGCATGGTGTTGCTCCTCTGTTTGTCCTCAAGGGCCTGCACGGTCTGCCTTACTTTGTCCTTTGCCAGTTCAAGGAAGTTCTTGCTTGTTTTCTCTTCTGCGGGAACCTTTTTCTTGTTGTCGTCCTCGGAGCCCTTGTCAGTGGTTTCCCCTCCAAACTGGGCGCCCATAATATTCTTTATCACATCAGTGGCATTTTCAGCCGCCTTCTGGTTTCCGGACTTCTGGTTTTCCTGCTCTTCGTCGCTTGGGGCAAACATGTGCACAAAGTAGCCCTCTTGGTCGTCAACGCAGCCCTGCAGTTCGGGCGCAACAAGGGTCTGCGTTAGTACTGAGCCAATTATTCCGCTCCACCCAAATATTGCGTAGGAAAGCGTTTCAGTAAGTGCGATTAGGCCGCCCATTCTTGCGGCTTTGTTCTGCACGAGCCCTGTTTCCCCAAGCAATCCAAATCCAAGCCCAAGGTCCTTTACCTTGTCGCGGCAGGTTTTCTCGTCCTTCTGGCCCTGAACAAGGTCTGTTTCGTTTCCCTCCTCTATGTCCTCTGCCTCTCCCCTTACATTTGTGTGGTGCCCGTACATTATCAGGGTAGAGCCCTTTTTCCTGGCCTCGCTTGTCAGGGCGTCCTCAAGCAAAAAGTTTTCCATTCCCTTCCTGCTGTTGAATGTCATGTCAAGCTCACCCTCAAAGCCGCCTATTTCACTTACCTTGGGCTCTTTCGCGAACTTCAGGTTGGAGGTGCAGCCCTCGCACTCTTCCCCTGTTGAGGAGAACAGGGCAATGTTTTCAACCTTCGGGCGCCAGCCCCTTCCGGTAAGCTTGTCAAAGGTTTCCTTCAGCGGGTTGTACTCGTCAGAGATATAGTTCAGAACCGCCTTCCACGGCAGCTTGTTCAGAACCTGCCTGAAGATGTCTCCCTCGTCACTTCCGTGCTGCGCAAAGAAGTCAACGAACGCGTCATCGTAAATCTGGGCGTCTCCCAGGTAAAATTCAAGCTCCCGCCAGGTTTTGGGCAGCATAAATGCCGAAAGCCCTTTTTCGCCAAACCCTCGCTTTGCCCCCCAGTAGACAAACGGCATGACTGTCCACTTTGCGCCGCCCCTCAGGCTTAGGTAGCTTTTGAGGATTTGCCCGTCCCTTGCCATTGCCTTGTCAAGGACAGAGTAGTATCTCCTGTCCATTCCTGCAAAGTTCCTTGAAACAAGAGTATTGTAGAGGTCGTCAAAATTCTCGTTGAAGTTTCCCGCAAACCTTCCCCTTACCCTGCTGTGGGTAAGCTTTGAGGCAAAAAGCTCTGGTGTCAGTTCAGGGCCTGGCTTCCACTTGAGGTCGTAAACCGGAACCTTTCCCGTCCCTGGAACAGAGTTGACAATGTAATCAATGTTTACCTCGTCAAGCTTCAGGAGCTCGCCCTTCTCTGTCTTAACCATCTTGTCCCTGAACCTTGAGAAGTTTTTCTTCAGGTCCTCCACCGGAACAGAGTCAATAAACCTTCCGTCTGGCGCAACCTCATAAAGCTGTATGCCCCCCCTTCCTGTTGTTTCGTAAGCGGCATTTCCCATTTTTTCAAATCCAACCCAGTCTCCGTCCGCAACAAACTTCCTTCCAATGTTGTCAATGTGCTGTGAGTCCCCAACCAGTGTAACTATTGACCCGCTTTGCCCGTGCTTTACGGCGTAGGGATACAGGTTTGCGTAGGCGTCCCTCAGAAACCATTCCGGTGCGTCCAGGTTCAGCAGATTGTCCAGCTCGTCCATCATGTGGTAGTTTGTCTTGCCGTATTCAATTAGCGCGTGCCTTGCCTCAAGGCTTCCAACACCATATCTTGTAAGGGCCGTGTTGTAGGCGTCGTGCGCTGCATTTACTATGTCACGGTTTGCCCTTGTATAGCCCCTCATGTCCCTAGCGAGCTTGAAGAACTCTCCCCGCCTTATTGGGTCCTTTATCGAATCAATATAGCCGCCTGGGTTTGTCGCCTCGTTTATCCACTTCCTGAAGCCCCCGCCCTTGAATGCGGCGTAACCTGAGTCCCAGTCATTGTTTTCAATCATCTTTGTCCAGAACTCTCCAAAGCCGTGCTCCCTTGCCTTCTGCACCATTCTGTGCGCCCGCATCTGCCCGTACCAGGAATCGGGGCCCATGTACTTTCGCCTGAACCACTGGGAGAAGCGGTTCTTTTCAAGGCCCCAGCCCCACCCGTGCCTTGACGGATAGGTTAGGTATCTCTTTGCCTGCCCGAAAAGGGTTGGCCCGAAGTTGCTCACAACGAGGTCTGCGGCAAACCAGCTGTTGAAGTACTTGTCAAACATGCTGTAAGAGCTTATTACGCAGTCCTCTGTGTTGCAGGTTGAGCCCATTGAAGTGCTAAAGCCCTCTGTCTTGATTGAGTTTGGAATTGGGTCGCGCTCCCTCATGTACTTTTTGTACTCCAGGCTGTTTACGTCCGGCTCTACCGCAAAGTTTTCTCTGAGAAGGTTC
>JAFCCZ010000053.1 GCA_017609945.1 Candidatus Iainarchaeum sp. | reverse complement strand
TGCTATAACCCCAAAACTTTTTCTGAGCGAAAACCTAAGGTTTTCTTCCAAAAACCTATTTTCAAGCAAAGCTTAAAAAGGACACTTTTCAGCCTTGCTGAAAAAGGGGTTTACAAAAAGGTTTCGGTTGCTTGGCCCTACGGCCCGCGCCAGAGCCATTTCCAGCTATAACTAGGCTGTGAAAAGTTGGAAATTTGTTCGGTCGCAAGGCTAGCTAAATCAGAAAAAGACTTAATGCAGCCAAAGT
This sequence comes from Candidatus Iainarchaeum sp., assembly GCA_017609945.1. Classification (GTDB taxonomy): domain Archaea; phylum Iainarchaeota; class Iainarchaeia; order Iainarchaeales; genus JAFCCZ01. The sequence goes on along the minus strand of JAFCCZ010000053.1, from coordinate 6,406 downwards.
GAATCGCCTTGCATTGTGATCAATAAAATTGGGGCGGTGAATCTATTTAAAGCTATCTAATTTGCATAGGGGGGTGGGGATAGCTTAAAATACTTTAATTCCGTATTTATTGTGGTAACTGTGGCAGATAACGAACGCGTGGAAAAGGACTTTGAGGAAGAGGAAACAGACATCTTTGACGAGGCCTTTGGGAAGGACGAGGAAAAGGAGGCAGCCAAGGCCAGGATGGAGGAAAAGCTCAAGGAAGAGAAGGAAAAGGCGCGGAAGAGGAAAAATACGGATGCGGAGAAGCCTGTGGGGGCTGTGAGTGGGCCCTTTCCCGATAACGGGCCGCCGGTTCCAGAGGAACCGGAGCAGGCTGAAGTTGAGGAAGTTGAAGCCATTGAAGAAAAAGCAAGGGAGCCGGAGCCCAAGACCAAGCCAAAACCTATGAAAAAGCCAAAGCCCGTAAAGCACGCGATTAAGGAAAAGATCAGGAAAATTGTGGTGGCAAAGGCCAAGGAGGCCGCTGAAAGGGACGACGAGGAAATGCCCTTGGACAAGGAGGTTGGCACAAAGGAGGAGGACATTGAGGAAAAGCCGGCTGAAAAGGCTCCCGAAACTGTTGAGGGGGCAGAGGCTGAAAAGGGTGGTGAGAAGCCGGAGAAAAAGAAGGCAGTGGTGAAGCCGGGGATTAAATTCCTTGAGAACGATAAAGGGCAGGCTTTCATTGGAAGGAAGGCAAGCATTTTCAAAAAGTACGGGTCCGAGGCAGGGCTGTTTATTGGAAGGGTTGCGGAAGATGAAATGAGGGAAAAGGACATTTTGCTTGACAGCCTCAATCCGCACGTTGTGTTTGTGTGCGGTGCAAGGGGCTCGGGAAAGTCCTATGTTATGGGAGTTATTGCGGAAGAGCTTGCATTGAAGAACAAAAACGTTGGCCAGATAGTTGTTGACCCAGTTGGTGTGTTCTGGAGCATGCGGTTTCCAAACAGGGAAACAAGAGAGCTGGAAATTCTGGGGAAATGGAATTTAATGCCGCAGGGGCTGGAGAATTTGAAGGTGTTTGTTCCAAAGGGAGTGAAAGACAAGGTTCCGAAGAAAACTTATGACGCAACCTTCAGCTTGCCGCCGTCAATGCTAACGGCGGATGACTGGTGCTTAACGTTTGGAATTGAAAGGTTTTCTCCCAGTGGGCTGCTGCTTGAGAAAACAATCCAAGAGGTGGGAAAGGGATACGAGACAAAGGACGGAAAGATGGTTAAGGGAAAGGGGAAAATTTTCTCGCTTGACAACCTGGTGAACTGCCTTGGGAATGATGCAGCGCTCACAAGCTCTGACACAGGATACAAGCCGGACTCTCTGAGGGCCCTGAGCTCAAGGTTTGAGGCTGCAAAAAGTTGGGGCGTGTTTGACGAAAGGGGAACACCGCTTTCGGAGCTGAGCCGGGAGAACCAGCTAACCATTATTGACACTTCCTTTTTGGAGGACAATGTTTCAGCACTGGTAATTGGAATTCTTGCAAGAAGGATTCTTTCAGCAAGAAAGCTTAGCACGAGAAAAGAGGCGGTAAACAGGATGAGGAAACAGTCAATGGACCAGCTGCTTGAAGAAGACATCCCCCCGACCTGGCTGTTTATTGACGAGGCCCACACCCTGATTCCAAGCGGAAACATCAAAACCCCTGCTTCGATGCCGATAATTGAGTACGTTAAGCAGGGAAGACAACCGGGGTGCTCCCTTGTTTTTGCAACCCAGCAGCCCTCAGCAATTGACACAAAGGTTTTGAGCCAGCTTGACACAATTGTGACTCACAAGCTGGTGTTTGATGACGACATAAAGGCGGTTTACAAGAGGATGCCGGCCATAATCCCGAAAAAGTACAAGAGCAGCAACTTCATCAAGACTCTTCCGGTTGGAGTTGGGTTAACCGGCGACCGGCGGGAGGAAACCGCAAGGGCCTTTGTGATGAGGATAAGGCCAAGAATGTCACAGCACGAGGGAAGGGAGGCTGAAACAGTTGAAAGAAGCTTTAAGCTGGGCAAGGAAGAGGTTCTCAGGTTAGCGGTTGGAATGACCAATTCAAAGCTTGAGAGAACTGGAACCCTTGAAACCACTATAATTAACGAGGCCCTGAGGTCACTTAACGTAAAATACAAGAGCAATGTGCAGCTTGGTGAAGTCATAGAACAACTTGAGAAAAAGGGGGCAATTTTTGACCCAAAGGCAAGCACTCTTACCCTTCCGGGAGCTGAACACGAGGAAGCTTTGGTTGAGGAAATTTCAGGCGAGGTGGAGAAAGAGATTGCAAGGGAAAGCAAGGCCGTGCTGCAGCCCGAACCAGTTGAATTACTGGCATTTCCAACAAACTTAAGCCAGGAGGACGCGGCGAAGATAATTAACAAAACGAGGAAGAAAAAGTTTTTGGGGCTGATTGGAACAGAGGAGGCAATTGAAAAGGTAACGCTGAGGCACTTGCCAATTTACCAGATAAAATTCAACGTTTTCAATGACGACAAGTCTTTCCACAAGGGAAAAGTGTTTGTTGACTCAGGAACAGGGGAGTTACTGCACTTTGACAAGCAAAGCAGGGCCTTTGTTAAAAGCAACGGCTTTGGGCTGCTTAACGGGCTGAAGGAAAGCGAAATAAAAACGATGCTTGCGCTTGGAAAGGAGAAACGGGAGTTTGCCGCGCTCTCCAAACAACTTGGGGAAAGTGAAATGGTTACAAAGCGCCTGCTTGAATCCCTTGTAACCAAGGGAATTTCGGCAAAGGAAAAGATTGCAGAAACCAACTTCTATTTCCTGGCAAAAGAGATTGACTTGCCAAGAGACCCGCTGCACCCCCTGCTAAGAAGCCTTGAGTCACTTCCCGTTTCAATGGCAGAAGCACTGTCTCTTGAAGTCGAAAAAGTTCCAAAGCAAAAGGCGGTTGAAGCCCTATCCAAACTGTGGAAGAAGCTGGTTGTAACAGAGGTAAAGGACGTTTACCTTCCGTTCTACGAATCAATCCTGAAACTGCCTGATGGAAAACTCAGAATGATTAGGATTGAGGCAGTGAACGGAACAGTAATTTAAGCAAGCTTGAAAAGGGCCTTGCCGAGCTTTTTCGGGTCGTGCCTTAACAGGTACTGCTTTTGCCAGAGAACCTGCTCGCTCTCCTTCTCAAGCAAATTAGCCTCAACAACCTTCACTCCCTTGGGCAGCTTCTCCAAATCATTTTCAACAAGGAAAGCATTTTCCTTCACGTACTTTTTGAGAAGGCCTTCGCTCGGCCTCTTGCTGTTCAGCAAAATTATGTCAACGCTTCCCTCACCCAGATATTTTTCAACCCAGGCAAGGTGCATTGAAAGCGAAAAATTGTCGGTTTGGCCTGGCTGTGTCATAATGTTCGGAATGTAAACTTTTTTGGCCTTGCTTGCCCTAATTGCCTCAGGCATGCCCTTTACCAAAAGGTTGGGGAGGATTGAGGTAAAAAGGCTTCCCGGCCCGAGAACTATCAGGTCAGCTTGCCCTATTTCCTCAAGGGCCTCCTCCAAGGGCTTTACCTCGTTCTTTAGAAAAACCCTCCTTATCGGGCTTTTGCCTGGCTCCCTTACGTTGAATTCCTGCTCAACAATCTTTCCGTTCTCAAGCTCTGCGCAGACATGGGTGTCCTGAAGGGTTGAGGGCAAAACCTTTCCCCTGATTGCTAGAATCCTGCTGGCCTCCTTAATTGCCTTCTCAAAGCTGCCGGTTGTTTTCGCAAGGGCGGCTATGAACAAATTTCCAAAACTGTGGCCCTCCAAACCGCCATTATCAAAGCGGTAGCCAAAGAGGTCAAGAAGCAGCTGCTCCGAATCGCTGAGCGCAACAAGGCAGTTGCGCAAATCCCCGGGCGGGAGAATGTTAAGGTCCTTTCTCAGCATTCCGCTGCTTCTGCCGCTGTCGGTAACTGTAACAATTGCGGTGATATTTTTGGTGTGCTCCTTCAGGCCGCTTAAGACCATTGGCAGGCCTGTCCCGCCGCCAATTGCAACCACCCTGGGCTTTCTGGCCTTTCCCTGCTCAACAGAATCTATTACCCCCAAAACCTCTGAAAGCTTGCTTGCTTCAAAGTCAGGGTCCTCAAAATCGTTCTTTGGCTTAAGCTTTTTGAAGCGGCCGTGCAGCACCCTGACAGTAATCATCCCAAGCTTGTTTCCAATCCTTATCTCGCGCTGGATTCTGTCGCCAACACTCAGCACCTCGTCGGGCTGCAGGGAAAGCTCCTTTAGCACATTCTTGAAAAGCCTTTCCCTTGAAACCGGACTCTTCTCCAAATCGTGAATAAGGGTAAGGTCCATCAGCTTGTCAAGGCCGAGAATCTCAATTTTTCTCTGCTGCCTTGCATGCAGTCCGCTTGTAACAAGCACACGCTTTATTCCCTTTTCCCCAAGCTTTTTCAGCAAGGGGGTGGCCTCAGGAAAAAGAGAAATTTCACCGACCTCGTCACTGTTGTAAGCGTGAAGGGCGGAATTAATGCAGGCTTCCCTTCCCTCAACCTTGAAGTCAATGCAGATCTTGTCAAAGACCTCAAAGGTTGGGCCAAACTTTTTGTGGAGCTGCCTTTCCCTCTCCAGAAGCTCTGAAGCAGTGGCCTGAGGAATCTTTTCGGCGAGAACCTTGGCAGCGCGCTTTCTTGCCTCCTCAACAAGCTGGCCAGAGCAGTCAAACAGTGTGTCGTCCAAATCAAAAATAACTGCTTTAATCTTCTGCATTTTGGCCACCTACAAGTCCAGTCTCATTTCAATCTCGCCCGCTTTCAGGCCGCAGCGCTCGTAAAATGGCAAATTTTCCCTCTTGCAGTTAAGAATTACCTTGTAACAGCCTTTTTCCCCTGCTTTCTCAATCAAGTGCATTACAATGCTCTTTCCAATTCCCCTTTTCCTGCACTCTGAATCAACAACAATGTTTTCAATGTGGGCGTAGGGCTTGCCGCCGTGCGAAAGATTCAACTGAATTAGCAGCATGCCTGTTCCCAAAAGCTTTCCGTCCTGCTCCAAAACATAAAGGCAGTGGTTCTCATCTTCAACCATCTTTTTCATAGATGCTTCGAGCTCAGCCTGATCAACCTTTTTGTCTTCCTCGCTTGGCTCGCTCAGCTGATGCAGAAGGTACAGCAGGCTCTGTAAGTCCTCACACTTTGCTTCCCTCAACACATCCCCCATTGTAATCACTCACTCAACTGTAACGCTTTTTGCCAAATTCCTTGGCTTGTCAATGTCGCAGCCGCGCTTGTCCGCAATAAAGTAGGCAAGCAGCTGCAGCGGCAGCACCGAAAGCAAGGGCTGCAGCATATCGATTGTCTTGGAAACGTAAATAACTGAGTTGGAATGGTTTTTTATTTCCCTGTCATTCTCTGTCGCAACCGCAATCACGATCCCGCCCCTTGCTTTTATCTCCTCAATGTTTGCAAGAACCTTTTCATAGCTCTTGTCCTTCACCGCAACAAATATTGCAGGCATGTTCTGGTCAATCAGGGCAATTGGGCCGTGCTTCATCTCAGCGGCGGGCATTCCCTCGGCGTGCAAATAACTAATCTCCTTAAGCTTTAGCGCACCCTCCAGCGCAATTGGGTAGTTGTAGCCCCTGCCAAGGTAGAGGGCGTTTGGCTTTTCCCAGTAATCGCCTGCAACCGCCTTAACTGAATCAATTTTTTCAAGAGTGGCCTGCATCTTCTCGGGAATCTCCTCAAGCGCAGCAATCGCCTTTGCGGACTTTTCTGAATCCCCTGCTCCTTTGAGGGAAGCAAGATTTAGCGCGAGAAGGAAAAGTAATGCAAGCTGCGTGGTAAAGGCCTTTGTGCTGGCAACCCCAATTTCCGGACCGGCGCGGGTGTAAATTGTGGAATCTGACTCGCGAGCAATGGTACTGCCCATCACATTGCAGATTGAAACAACCAGCGCGCCCTTCTTCTTGGCCTCACGAAGCGCGGCAAGGGTGTCGGCAGTTTCGCCGCTCTGCGAAATCGCAACAACCAGGGTTTTTTCGTTAACTATTGGGTTGCGGTAGCGGAACTCGGCGGCATACTCTACCTCAACCGGAATCTTGCAGAGCTCCTCAAAGAAATACTCTGATACAAGGCCTGCGTGCCAGCTGGTCCCGCAGGCAACAACCACAATCCTGTTAACCTGCTCAAGCCTTTCTTTGAAGGGAGCAAGCTCTTCAAGCAAAATTTCGTTCCCCTTAACGCGGCCCTGCAGGCACTTTTTAATTGCCTCTGGCTGCTCCATTATTTCCTTCAGCATAAAGTGCTTGAAGCCCTGCTTTTGGGCCTGCTCCGCGTCCCACTCAATTTTTGAAACCTCTTTCTCAACCGTTTTGCCTGTTGAAAAATTCTCAACCTCAACCTTCTCGCCAATGAACGCAACCTCGTTGTCGTCAAGGAACATGACCCGCTTGGTGG
>JAFCCZ010000106.1:1604-2972 GCA_017609945.1 Candidatus Iainarchaeum sp. | reverse complement strand
CAATAGGGCGCGGAAGGTATTAGATTACTGGAAATCCACTCTCTCCACATCTTTTTAAATCGCTTTTTACTTCAATTTTATTGATGAATATTACCGGGTTGATTAACGAGGCTGTTGAGAGCATTAGCAGGGTTGACAAAAGCAGGAGGCGGCTTGTGGACTCTCTGGGGCCGGTTGCAAAAATGAAGGTAAAGCCCGATGGCAGGGAACTTCTTGAAGAAAAGATCATTTTTCCCGTGCCAAATGCCAGGCCAAGCGGAAAAATTGCAGGCGTTGACTCAGGTTTTGTGGGAAAAGACCTTCTTGCTTTTGATTTGGTGCTGATTCGATGTGTTGGCGTATTATTTGATTATGAAGGGGGCAAGCTTTTCAGCGCAAAATATTTTCCGTCCTTTTACTCGTTTCCAATGCCCCGCCTTAGCAACAGGGCCTTGGAGAGTGACGAGTTTCAGGTCAGCAAGTCTTTGCAGAGGCTGCTAAAGGAGGTGGGAACCTGCCGTGAAATAATTGAAAAGCATTCCCCCGATTATTGCTTTATTGACGGAAGCATTGTGCCGCAGTATGCCGACAAGCCAAGAAATGACAGCAACATCCTGGACTTTTATCACCGTCTGATAAGCGAGTTCCAGCTCCTCTACAAGACCGCAGAGGAAAAAGGGACAGAGCTTGTTGCGTGCGTTGAAGACAGCAGGGGAAGCAGGTTTAGAACAATTCTGCAAGAGCACGTTTTCAATCAAAGGACTGGCACAAATAAGATTGATGATTGTTATGATGCAATTCTTCTCGACTATATGCTTTCAAAGGGAGAGAGAAGTATGGCTTTTTCCTACAGCGGGCCCAATGCCAAGAAACCACACCCAATTCTTTCGGACTTTGAGGAAAGGTGGAGCAAGACCGTGCACGCGTTTTACCTGAGACCGTGTGAGTTTGACAGGCCTCTGCGGGTAGAATTTTTGCACCAGAGGGGGGACATTACAGAGCACGTTAACAAAATTGCTTCTGTTACAAACTGCCTTTCCTGCCTGCACAGGGAATATGCATATCCAAGCGTTTTGATTGAGGCGGATTTGCACGCCCGCCTGACTCCTGATGAAATAAATATTGTTTACGAGAAAATAATGGACAAGGTGGGCAAAAACATTAGACTTAAGATGAGAAGGGACTACAGACCCTTTTAGGTTGATGATTAATGAATCCCCACAAGAGACAAAGGAAAAACCAAATAAGGCAAAGGCAGAAGAGGAGGCGGAAGAATGTTTCTTTCGCAAGCCTTTCCCACGCGGAGCGCTTAGAGGTAGCCAAGCAGGAACAAAGACTACATCAAGGGGAGCTTTTTTTGTCTGGCGTGCTTGGCGCCAGGCGGGGGGA
>JAFCCZ010000106.1:0-1596 GCA_017609945.1 Candidatus Iainarchaeum sp. | reverse complement strand
TGAATTCAAAGAAGTTGTTGAAAGACTTAGAAAGGGATTTCCAAAGCAAAGGCTTGAGGTGTTAGATGAGGGGGCAGGCAGGAGCAATTTTGGAAATCAATTAATGTCCAAGAAATTTGCTGACAACATGAACGTCACTAAGACCGATATCAGGGATTGGGTTCGACCAGATAGAAAAGTTAACGTACTTGGGCTTGTTGAAGAGTTTGGCAAAGGCCGTTTTCATTTGGTTGTGTCATCAACCAGCGGGGCGCATTATTCTCCCTTTCCAGAAAAGGCTCTTTTTCAAATGGCATCTGTGTTGAAACCTGGCGGCATTGGAGTTGTTAGCACACCCCTGCCAAAAACTGAGAAAAGACTTCGCCAGCTTGCTAAGAGGTTCAATATTACTATCCACCAAATAAATGCACAGGGAATTGTTTTTACGAAGAATATTGGCAGGGCAAAAGGAAAACGTAAGAGCGGTGTTTCTGGAATAAAGATTAGAAGTAGTAAGACCAAAAGAAGTGGAACAGGCATATGGGCACGGGTAAAGAAGCGTTTTGGCAGAAGGGGTAAGGGGAAGGAGGCGCTTTGATGGCGGAAAAAAAGGATATTGGAACTGTTATTTCAAGGCCTGATTCGCCTAGCCCGAGCGGACTCGATTTTGTTGTCACAAAGGGGGTTGTGCACCGCGGCCAGTTTGTTGAAATGGACTACTCTGAGGGCACGCTTATTGCCCTTGTTACCAATGTTGTAAAGACAAATCGCTACTTTGAGAGAGCGGACTCTGTAAAAGAGTTTGAAAGCAATGGCTCTGCCCTCTTTGAGCAGTTTCCAACAGGGGAGTGGGAATATCTTGTTGCAGAAACCAGGCCATTGGGCGTTTTTTCCAAAGAGCTTACAAAGCGCGCCACATACCCCCCGAGCCCTGGCACGAGAGTGAGGCTTGCTTCAAATTCCAATCTGCAGAATTTCCTGAACTTTGATGTTGAAAACGGGCTGGAGCTTGGAATGGTTGACTACCACAATTTGCCGGTGAAACTTAGCCTATCGTCTCTTCTAAAAAAGCACTTGGCTGTTCTTGCCTTGTCCGGGGCGGGAAAAAGTTATTTAATGTCTGTTCTGTTTGAAGAGCTTTTGGACAGGGAAAAGGGCGCAGGAAGAATTGCAACAATTGTTTTGGATCCGCACGGGGAGTACAGCTGTTTTGCAGAGCCTGTGTCAGGCGATAAAAAGGATTACAGCAGCAGAACAAAGCTGGTGAAGGCAAACGATATTCAGATTGGCGTTCCAAAGCTCAGTGTTGGCATTTTGTCCGGAATAATTGCCGGTCTGAGCGGGCCGCAGAAGAGGGAGCTTGGAAAGATTATTTCAAGGCTAAAGAAGGAGATGAGGAACGGCCTTGGCCCCTTTGATTTGCACGATGTGCTTGACGCCATAAACAACAGCCAGGACATTAAGGAGAATTCAAAGATTGCCCTTGCAGGCTGGATTCTGGGCCTTATTGAACTTGGAATTTTCGGAAAGACAGACGCCCCCTCAATCTACGATCTTCTAAAGCCGGGAAATCTCACAGTGATTGACTTAAGCGACATTATCAATGTGAAGAAAAAG
>JAFCCZ010000005.1 GCA_017609945.1 Candidatus Iainarchaeum sp. | reverse complement strand
GGGAGTTGCATCAGGCGGAATGCATTATATTGGCATTGCAGAGAACATTACTACAATTCCAACAGGAGACGTCATAGGTTGTGGTTATGTGTATAGCGAAGACTCTATTGCTGATTGCGCAGTGAGCGGTTGGATAACTAGCCCTGGGCATTACCAAAACATGGTAGACCCTTGGTATAGGATGACAGGTGTTGGTGTTGCATATGACGGGGGAGAATATTTAATTACTCAAAACTTTAGAGGATAAGGTGCAGTCAATGTCGTTTTTCAGATGGGTCAAGAATCTTTTCAAACCATCCTTTTCAGGCCCACAATATCTTATCGAGTTCAGGTTTCACGGTTATGCAAAGAAATACTTGAAGAAACAAATTTGGGACGTTGGAAAAAAATTTAAAGTAGAAGGTGTGACAAGAAAACAGGTTGTGCCCCATATCTCACTTGTCGGCCCATTCAAAACAAGAAGTCAAAAGGATACTGTTTCAATGTTTTTGAACGTTTGCAGAAAATATGACTTCCTAAGATTCAAACTGTCAGGCTTTGACCGCTTTGATAACAGAGTAATTTACATCAACGTCAATCCTTCAAGCAAGCTAACACAATTTAGGAAAGAGCTATTCAACGCACTTGAGCCAATGATTAGAACTGTTGACACAGACTACTTGGAACCATTTGCTTTCCATTCAACAGTAGCCTTCAAAGACATTGAAAAAAAGTTTAACAAAATTTGGAAATACATGTCTGCGAAAAAAACCAAGCCAATAAACCAGACGCTTATTAGAGTCACACTCCTAAAAGAAAAAGAAAGGAAAATTTTATATGAATACGACTTTATGCAAAAAAAGCTGCTAAACAGAAAACAAGCCCTAAACAAAAAGGGTTTGAAAAAAACATTGCAAATCCTGACATCAAAAAAATCGCAAGAAATATAAGCACCTATACTCATTATATAAAACATATGCCATATCGAAAGGGAGTAACTACTATTCAATTGACGCCTAGCACAAGGGACAAGTTAAAGGACTTAGGGAAGAAAGGGGAAAGCTACGAGCAGATAATTCTGAAGTTGCTAAAAGCAGCGAAGAAATGAACCCAAAGCCAGGATTTCGCCGAAACCCTTAAATATAACCTTGTGTATAATAGTAATGGCAACCTATAAGGACTATAGGGGGCTGCTGCTTGGGGCGCCTCTTGGGGAGGCGGGAATTTTCCTTTTTTTAGTCTAAAACGATATGTTTAAATTCTGTAATTAACAGAATATGTGCATGGCTAGGATTTACGCTAAAACTCTTTCCAAAGAAGCAATAATTGAAATAAACAAAAAATTCGACAAAGGGGTGATTAGAAACGAAGGCGAACTAGACCACCTCGTTTACAAAGTGGCAAACACAAGGGGCATTGACAGAAAGGCAGCCACTTTGTTAATGGATATTGCAAGAAGGCACGCTTTTGCAGACGGAAACAAAAGAACTGCTTTTCAAGCAATGATTGCCTTCCTGAAGTTAAATGGAAAAGAATTAAAGGTTGGTGAAACATCAAGGTTTAATGTAGTAGTGTGGTCGGTAAAGCCAAGAACAGGGTTAGATGAAATAGTTACCTGGATTGCAAATCACACAAGAAAGGATTGATAAAAATGAAGGAAATAAAGGTTAAAGGAAAAAGAGAGCCAATCACAATGGCGGAATGGAAAGACATAAAAAAAATAGTTGAAAAAGACCTGAAGAAATACAAAGAATTCTATGCTCAATTAGCAGAGTTATAACTATAAAGAAAACTCCACAAACCACTAACCACCTATTACCCACTAAAGCCCTCGAGTGCGAATCCGGGAGGCGGGAAACTTATTTCTTTAATTTCAGCAGCACGTTGGGGATTCCGAAAGAGGACCAGTATTCAGCATTCTGGCTGGGCAGGGTTTCCCACTGTTCCCTTGAAACAAACTCAAAAGGGGTTGAGACACCGCTTGGGATGTTTGTTAGGGTGTCCACAAACTTAAGCCAGGCCCTCTGCAGAAAATTTGTGTAATAGTGGTCCTTTACTATTACTGCGTGCCTTGCAACGCGAAGGCACTCTGATAAAAGCCTGTCTCTGTTAGACTGCCCCTTCACATGGTGCAGTACGTCAACCAAAATGGCAACATCGAATGAATTGTCCCCGAAGGGGGTCTCTTTTCCATTGAACAGCTTGAAGGGAATTCCAGGATTGGGAGGTGCGCGCAAGTCAATGCCCTGTACCTGCACCCCGAGCTCTTTGGAGATGCGCAGGGCAAGCTGCCCTGAACCACAGCCAACATCCAGCACACTTTTCTCCCCTGCAAGAAAGCCCGCAAGCCTTGAAGCAATCTCCCGCTCCCTTACCTCTGCTGCCTTTTCAACAATAGCTCTAAGTGGCATCTTTCATTCACTTCCCCTGTTGAATTCCGCGAAAGGGGGATTGCACACCCTCTTGTTTCGGTTAATTGAATCAATTGCCTCAATGTCTTCCTCTGAAAGTTCCCAGTCAAAGATCTGCATGTTCTCTTTCAAGTGAGGTTCAGAGCTTGCTTTTGGAATAACCACAAGACCCTTTTGCACAAGCCACCTCAAACAAACCTGTGCAGCAGTCCTTTCATTCTTTTCAGCAATTGCGTTGATGGTGCGGTGTCTGAGGTCCCCTTGCCTGCCAAGAGGGCAGTAAGCTGTAACTGAAATTCCCTTGCCCTTACAAAACTCAAGCAATTCCCTTTGGTAAAGCAGGGGGTGAAATTCAACCTGGTTAACGCTGATTTTGGCGGCCTTTGAATCAAGCGCTTCCCTGAGGTGCGCGATGGTAAAATTGCTCACCCCGGCCGCCCTTGTTTTGCCCTGCTTTGCGAGCTCGTTCATTGCACCAAGGGTTTTGTGCATTGGAACCTTTTTGTTTGGCCAGTGCATTAAAAGCAAATCAAGGTAGTCAGTTCCAAGATCTTTAAGGATTTGATTGCAGGCCGGACCAACGACGTCTGCCTTAAAATCAGTCATCCAGATTTTGGAGGTGATGAAGATTTTTTTGCGGTCAGCGTTTTCAAGCGCGCAGGCTATTTCGCGGTGGTTTCCGTAAGCCTGCGCCGTATCAATGTGGGTGTAACCAAGCTCAAGGGCCTGGCTAACTGCCTGTGTGCACTTCTGACCGGAAAGCAGCCAGGTTCCCAGCCCAAGAACCGGCATTTTCTGGCCAGTGTTAAGTGTTTCGGCTGGAATCATTTCAATTGCCCTAACATACCTTGTCCCACAAAGCTTTTTTTAGTTTCTGACAACTAATTTGGTATGCTTGAGATAAGGCAGCCCGCTTCAAAGGGGGAGTGGGAAGCGCTTGCCGAAATGCGGTACGATTTGCTTCACAGATACTTGGGTTTTCCGAAACAGGGGATTGTGAAGGGGCCCGGCAAGATTTTCTTGCTTGCCTTCTCCGGAAAAAGGGTTGTTGGGACAGGCACGCTAATTGTTGAGGGAAAACTTGGGCACATTGGGTATGTAGCAGTTGAAAGAAAATTCAGGCACAGGAAAATCGGAAGCAGGATAATGGGAAGGCTTGAGGAAATTGCCGGGAAGAAGAAGCTGGAAAGGCTTTACGTGAACGCGCGGAAGCACGCGAAAAAGTTCTTCAAGGAACTGGACTACGGAGTGAAGGGAGGCTATTTCAAGCACCCGAAGATTGGGACGCTTCACCTTAGAATGGAGAAAGAGCTGTAAAGCACGTTTTTAAAGCTAAAGGCACTTAAGGGGATTGAATGAACACGCTTGCCTGGATTTTGCTTGCAACTATTGTAAACAGCCTTATTTCGCTTGTGGGGGTATTCACCCTCGCGCTAAGCAAGGAAAGGGTTAACCGGATAATTTTTGCCCTGGTTGGCTTTTCGGCAGGAGCAATGCTGAGCGGTGCGTTCTTTCACATGATTGCTGAATCAATTGAAATGCTTGGAGACACAACCCAAATATTTGCTTTTGTTTTCGTAGGCTTCATAGCTTTCTTTGTAATTGAACGGGGCCTTCACTGGCACCACTGCCACGACGGAAACTGCCCACGCCAAATTACCTATCTAATTCTTGTGGGAGACGGACTGCACAACTTTATTGACGGGCTGGTTATTGCGGCAAGCTTTTTGGTCGGAACGAGTTTTGGAATTGTTACAACAATCCTTATCCTGGGCCACGAGCTCCCGCAGGAAATTGGGGACTTTGGAGTGCTGCTGCACGGGGGCTTTGGCAGGAGAAAAGCACTCTTGTACAACTTTTTTTCCCAGACCACAAGCATTGTTGGCGGCATTATCGGATTCTTTTTCTCAGAAGCAATAGGAATTTCACAAATCCTTCTGCCCTTTGCGGCAGGCGGATTCATTTACATTGCCGCCTCAGACCTTGTTCCAGAATTCCACAGGGAAGGCAATCTAAAGAAAACAGCAGGCTACTTTGTGTTCTTCCTGCTCGGAATCGGATTCATGCTCGGACTGAAACTCGTTTTAGAGAATTAGAACTTTCGGCAGACAGGCTTTTAAGAATGCTGTAGTTTTATACCTTTAAGGAGGATTGGCTGTGGAAATTAAAGTGAACGATTCAAATTTTGAGAAAGAGGTTATTGAGAAGAGCAAGGAAATCCCAGTGGTCGTTGACTTTTGGGCAGGGTGGTGCATGCCCTGCCTTATGCTTGCGCCAGTTCTTGAAAAGCTTGTTAAGGAAATGGGGGACAAGTTCGTGCTTGTAAAGCTCAATGTTGACGAGAACCCTGAAACCAGCGGCAGATTCGGGGTCTCAAGCATTCCGAACGTAAAGATTTTCAAGAACGGGGAGCTTGCCAATGGGTTTGTTGGAGCGCTCCCAGAGGAAAGCGTAAAGCAGTGGCTTGACAAAAACCTTTAAGGTGAAAAAATGGATTTGAGTGCTGAAGAACTGGAGTTTTTAGAGTTTGCAAAAAAGCACGCTGAAGAAAACCAAATTATGCTAAATCCCAATGAAAGAATTGTTCAGGGGGCCATTAAGGGCCTCTTCATGAAAGAGGAAAAGTTTGGTGAAAAGTACTGCCCGTGCCGTGTGGTAAGCGGAGACAAGGAAATGGACAAAGAAATTATCTGCCCGTGCATTTTCCACAAGGATGAGATAAAGGAAATGGGGCACTGCCACTGCAATCTGTTTGTGAAAAAAGAGTGATTGGCCAGGAGAACGCCCTGGAATGTAGGGTTTAAATATTTCAAAACCGTTTAAGCTTAATTAAGTGGTTTTGATTGAATAGCCTGAACAAACTTTTTGACCCGGATTCAATTGCCGTAATTGGAGCAAGCAACAGGCAGGGCAGTGTTGGCTTTTCCATAATGAAAAACCTTATTGGCAGCGGTTACTCTGGAACCGTTTATCCCGTAAACCCGAAGAGGAAAAACGTGATGGGTATCCAGTGCCACAAAAGCGTTCTGGATCTGCCAGAGCGCGTTGACCTTGCAGTAATAGCAACGCCTGCCTTCATAGTCCCAAAAGTTTTAAGGGAGAGCGTGCGGGCAGAGGCCAAATCAGCAATTGTTGTTAGCTCAGGCTTCAGTGAGATAGGGAAAGAGGGGGCGAGGCTTGAGAAAGAACTCAAGAAAATAATTACGGGAACGGGAATGCGCGTTCTTGGACCAAATTGCTTGGGATACATTAGGCCTGACAAAAAAATAAACGCAAGCTTTGCCACAATGAATGCCCTGCCGGGAAAAATGGCTCTAATAAGCCAGTCCGGGGCACTGTGCTCCAGCATTCTTGACTGGGCACGAAAGCAAAAGGTTGGGTTCAAGTATTTTATTTCCGTTGGCTCAATGCTTGACATTTCCTTTGCAGACATGATTGAATTTATTGGAAAGGACCCTGAAGTGGAAAGCATCGTAATTTACATGGAAAGTGTTAAGGACGCAAAAAAGTTCATGCGGGTTTCACAGGCCTTTACAAAAAACAAGCCGATAATTGTTGCAAAGTCAGGCCGGTTTGAGGAAAGTGCGAAAGCAGCAATATCCCACACTGGGAGCATGGCGGGAAACGACGATGTTTTCGAGGCCGCGTTCAGGAGAGCGGGAATTGTAAGGGTTGAAAACGTGCAGGATCTGCTTGGAAGCTCTGAGGCACTGGCAAAGCAGCCTCTCCCAAAGGGAAACAGAATTGCGATAATAACCAATGCCGGCGGTCCGGGAGTAATGGCTACTGACGCGGTAATCAAGAATGGCTGCAGGCTGGCGCAGCTCTCCAAGGGAGCAATGAAAAAGCTTGAGAGGGAAATGCCCTCGCACTGGAGCCGAAACAACCCAATAGACCTTTTGGGTGACGCCGAACCCAGAAGATATGAAAAAGCCACCAAGATTGTGCTCAGTGAGAAAGGGGTTGACGGGGCAATAGTTATTCTCAGCCCGCAGGCAATCTCAAAGCCAAGCGAGGTTGCAAAGGTTATTGCCGATATATCGGAAAAAAGCAAGAAGACAGTGCTTGCCTGCTGGATGGGCGAAAGCTTTGTTGAGCCTGCGCGGGAGGTTCTGAGAAAGCGAGGACTTCCATCTTATAAGACCCCTGAAGAAGCGGTAAGGGTGTTTAGCTACATGAATTCTTACAGGGAAAATATTCTTAACCTGTATGAGAAGCCAAGGGAAATAATTGTTAGGCCCAATCCAAACAAGGAAAAGATAAGAATCCTAATTGGAAAGAACCTCAAGAGGGGAAACTGCGTGCTAAACGAAATAGATTCCAAAACCATTCTGGAAGAGTACGGAATCCCGGTCAACAAAACAGTGTTTGCAAAGAATTCTGCTGAAGCAGCAAGGAGGGCAAAAGAGGTCGGCTTCCCAGTTGCGCTTAAGGTGGTTTCAGACGACATAACCCACAAGACCGATGCAAACGCGGTTGCCCTGAATCTTACATCAAAAAAAGAGGTGGTTTCCGCCTACAAGCAAATTTGCTCAAACGCAAGAAAGGCCTTTCCAAGGGCAAAAATTGGCGGCGTAAGCGTGCAAAAAATGGTTTTGGGAAGCCTTGAATTAATTCTTGGCGCAAAAAAGGACTCAGTGTTTGGCTCGGTAATCCTTTTTGGGATGGGCGGAGTTACGACCGAAATACTGCAGGACAAGAGCATTGGATTGCCGCCCTTAACTTCAACCCTTGCCGGAAACATGATAAAGCGAACCAAGGTTTACAGGCTTTTGACGGGCTACAGGAAAAAATTCAAAACAGATTTATCAGAACTCAAAAAGATTCTGGTTGTTTTCTCACAGTTTGTCGTAGATTTTCCCGAGGTTGAGGAAGTTGACCTTAACCCAATAATCCTCTCAAAGAAAAGGCTTTTTGCGGTGGACGCAAGAATAGTGGTTTCGCCAAAAACCCCGCCCCAAAAGTACGGGCACCTTACAATAAGCCCTAATTCAAAAAACTGAAGAGCACACAGCAAGTCCCCGACCTGATAATCGCAAAATTAAGCGGCTGAATTTATTTTTTAAACCTTGCCCTGCTCAATTCAGTTAATTAGACATTTCTGTTTACCTTTTGGTAAATGCCCTAGTAGTCTAGAGGTTAGGATACGGCCCTGTCGAGGCTGTGACTCGGGTTCGATTCCCGGCTAGGGCGCATCCTTCTTCTAAAATCAGTCTTCTCTGTTTACGAGTTTGTCTGCAATTGAGATAAGGAAGTCCTTTCCCTCTTGGTTGAAGTCTGAGGCCTTTGCGATTTCAAGCGCCTGGTTCGCGAGCTGCTTTGCAAGCTTTTTGGAGTGTTCAAGCGAGCCGGTTTCCTCAATTATTTTGCGCGCGTCCTCAACGTCCTTCATTGAAATGCCCTGGTTTCCGAGAATTTCATGCAGGCGCTTTTTCTGCTCTGGGCTTGCCTTCTCGAGGGCGTGAACGGTGAGCAAGGTCTTTTTTCCCTCCTTGAGGTCTGAGTCAACCGGCTTTCCAACCTTTTCCTCCGAGCCAAACACTCCAAGGAGGTCATCCTGGATCTGGAAGGCGCGGCCTGCGGGAATTGCGTAATCTGAAAGAATCTTTAACTGCTCTTTTGTTGCGCCTGCGAGGATTGCTCCAATGTGAAGCGGACTCTCAACGGTGTACTTTGCGGTTTTGAGGGTGTGAACCAAGTCAACGTCCTCTGCTTTCGCGTTCTCGTTAAGCTCAAGTAGAACGTCAAGCTCCTGCCCAAAACCGGTCTGGCAGTTTGTTTCATTAAATTTCTTAACCGCCCTTATCTTCAGCCCTTCGGGAAAATCCGAGTTAAGAATTGGTTCCGGGGAGATTGCTGAGAGAATGTCGCCGGCAAGAATTGCGGAGTTTTCTGCATAGGTAGCAGGGTCTGAAACACTTTGTTCTGCGTAAATTTTTTCGTAAACCTTGTGAAAGGTTGGCAAGCCACGCCTCAAATCTGAGTCGTCCATTATATCGTCGTGGATCAGCAGATAATCGTGCAGTAGCTCGGTTGCGATTGATGCCTTAATTATTTTGTCTTCCCCGCCCCCTGCAAAGCACTTGAATCCGTAGACCACAAAGAGGGGCCTGATTCTTTTTCCCCTGCGCAGCGAAAACTCCTTGATGTTCTTCATCAGAAGCTCTGAAGCAGGGGAAACTTTTGCGGCCTGCTCTATCCGCCTGTCAAGAAATTCTAATATCGCTTTGTCAATCTTTTTCTTTACTGCCTCAGAGGGTTGCATAAAGAAATCCTTCTCCAAAAAATTATTAAAAGGGTAATTGGGGGATTGGGGAAAGCTATTTTTTCACGTAAATTGTTTGGGTCGGGAAGGCAAACTCTATCTTTGCCTTTTCAAATTCGCGCTTTATTCTCATTCCAATTGAGTCCCTTACCCTGACAAACTGCCCGAAGTCGTTTTCCTTTGTGTAAAAGATTACTAAAATTGTGAGGGTTGAGTCCGCAAACTCTTCAAACTCCACAATCGGGTCGTTTTCGCATTCGGGGTGGGCGTTTATTGCGTCAACAATTATTTTCTTTGCCCGCTCAACCTTTGCAACTGTTGTATTGTAGGTTAATCCGATGTGCCAGACGCACTTTCTCTTAGGGGCGCTTGTAATGTTTGTGACAACGCTGCTTGAGATTTTACTGTTGGGAACTATCACAATCCTCTTGTCAAGGTTTCTGATGCGCGTGTGCCTCAAGCCAACCTCAACAACCTCGCCCACAATGCCGTCCATTTCAATTGAGTCGCCCACAACAAAGGGCTTTGAAACGAAGATTGAGAACCCGCCGAAGATGTCTGCGATTGTTTTCTGGGCGGCAAACGCAAACGCCAGACCTCCGATTCCAAGGCCTGCCACCAAAGCCGTAACATCGTAACCAAAGTTGCTTACCACAATTATTAGTGCTAGAACCACTATAGCTACCTTTATAATTTTTGAAAGGATTGGAATAATCTGGTCGTCAAGCTTTGTGTCTGTCTTGCTGACAATGGGTGCAAGAACGCGCTGCATGAACTTGTCAACAAAGCTTACCAATACCCAGGTAACTAAAAGCACGGTGAAAATGTTAAATATGTTATAGTAGATTGTGGCGATTCCCTGCGAAACTCTCAGGAACTGGAACCCAATCATGAAGCCGGCTAGAACTGCAACAGCCCAAACCGGCTTTTCGACCATGTCAAGCACGAGGTCGTCGAGGTCTGTTTTGGTTTTCTCGGTAATTTTTCTCAGATGGTTCTTTATCACAAAGCTGATTACCTTCCCTGCAATTATCGAGATGATAATTGTTGCAAGAAACTGTCCATACTGCAACAGCGTGTTTCCAAAATAGCTTTGGGAAAGAATTCCTGTCAAAGGGTCAGCCATATATTCATTTCTTTAATGTAATAATATATTAAAAGGAATTGGTGCAGGGGAATTGGTGCTAAAAATGGGCCTGGTTGAATTTTTTGAAACTGTGGGAAAGCTAAAGCAGGAAAAGAGGCAGGGCTGGGTTGAGAGGGGCGTAAAAGATTCTGAGAGCGTTGCAGACCACTCGCTCAGGCTTGCGGTAATGGCACTTTTTGTGGCCAAGAGGCTTGGCTTGGACGAGTGCAAAGCCTTGAAGCTTGCCGTGGTTCACGATTTGCCTGAGTCAGTCTGCGGGGACACTGTCTTAAGGATTAAGGAGGCGCTGCAGAAGATTCCGAATTCAGAAAAGCGAGCCAGGGAGGAGAAGGCCCTGGGAGCGCTCTGCGGAATGTTGGGGGAGGAAGAGGCCAAGGAGCTGAAAGGGCTTTGGCTTGAGTTTGAGGAAAAGAAAACCAAGGAGGCAAAGCTTGTTTACGAGCTTGACCGGCTTGAGGCCATCTTTCAGGCCAGAGAGTATGAGGAAATGGGAAATTTTGAAGTTTCGCTTCAGGAATTTTACGATTTTGCCGACGCACGGATCGAAATTCCGGAGGTAAGGGCAATTTTTGAGGAATTGGTGAAAAAGCCCCCTAAAAGCGGTAAAAGTGCGAGAAAGCATTAAAAACGTTTCTATGATTTAACTTATATTAAATACAATCTCTTGGATAGAGATAACTGTGGCGATTTTTCAGAGCTCGGATGAACGTTAAATTGATGCCTTGGAATGAAACATTTGGTTGAGAGATTTATTCCCTTTTACCAGCCTGTCTGAAAATCGCCACTTTTCCATTTAAAGTGGTGAATTTGTTTGGCAACCAGTATTACTGACCATTTCCTTGTTCCAAAGCACTATTTACTGCCAAAAGAGCAGGCTGAAAAACTGCTGGAAGAGAGGGGGATCAGTGCGGAGCAACTGCCAAGGATCCAGAAAAATGACCCCGCAATAAAGGAATTCAAGCCGTTAAAGGGCGACATTGTAAAGATTGTGAGGAATTCGCCAACCGCAGGGCAAAGCATTTACTACAGAAGGGTTGTGTAAGGGGTTGGTGTTGGTTTTGGACAGATGGACTTTGCTTGAAAACTATTTTAAGGGCAAGAACTTTGCCCAGATGGAGATTGACTCATTCAACCAGTTTGTTGACAAGAAGCTTGACGAAATAGTTGATGAGAACAAGGAAATTGTTCCAAAGATTGAGGAAGTCAAGATTGAATTGGACGAAATTGAGATAAAAAGGCCAAGCATCAGGGAAGCCGATGGCTCTCCGAGAGACAGCTTTTTCCCAATAGAGGCAAGGATTAGGAACAGGGGTTACAACGGAGAGATATGGATTACGATGAGGCTTCTCAGGAGAGAGGTTGAGCAGGACGTTAGGAGAGCGTGCATTGGAGAGCTCCCAATAATGCTTAAGAGTGATTTGTGCTGGCTAAAGGACAAAACACCTGAAGAACTAATTGAGATGGGTGAAGATGACAAGGACCCGGGTGGCTACTTCATAATTAACGGGTCTGAAAAGGCTTTGATGACGCAGGAAGTGCTTGCTTCTGATAGGGTTCTCATTGCGGAGGAAAGCAAGGGAGTTGCCGCAGAGGTTATTTCAACCAGGGGGGCCTTCAAGGGAAGGGTAAGGGTTTCAAGGCGGCCAGAAGGCCTGCTGAACGTCACATTCCCTGCTTCGCCAAGAAAGCTGATGCTCTTTGTGCTGCTCAAGGCACTTGGACTCAAAAGCATGAAGGAAATAAAGGACGCTTTCCCAGACGAGAAAGAGGTTGAGAACGATATTCTGATAAACTGGGAGAACACGGAAGTTAAGACCGAGGAAGATGCGCTGGACAAGATTGGGAAGTATGTTGCGCCAGGCCAGATAATTGATTACAGGCTTAAGAGGGCGCAAGAGGTTATTGACGCCTTCCTTCTGCCACACATCGGGCAAACAAAAGAGGACAGGCTTGCAAAGGCATACTACCTTGTCATGATGGCAACAAAGGCCATTGAGAGAGCCTACGGATTAAGGGGCGAGGACGACAAGGACAATTACAGCAACAAAAGGCTTGAGCTGAGCGGGAAGCTGATGGAACACCTGTTTAGGTACAGCTTCAAGTACTTCATAAAGGATTTGCGTTTCCAGATTGACAGAACCATTACAAGAAGAAGGAAACTGAACATTAGCACTATTGTAAGGCCTGGCGCGGTAAGCGAAAGAATAAGGTTTGCAATGAGCACAGGCAACTGGATTGGCCGCGCAACAGGGGTAAGCAAGTTTATGGACAGGGTTAATTACCTTAGCCCCCTAAGCGATTTGAGAAAGGTCAAAAGCCCGCTTAACAAAAATAGGGAGCTTTACGAGGCAAGGGATGTTCATGGAACGCATTGGGGTAGGATTGGCCCGATTGAGACTCCTGACGGCCCGCAGTGTGGTTTGGTGAAAAACCTTGCGCTGACTGCGGAAGTGACAACTGAGGTCGACGAAAAGCCAATTGAAGAGCTTTTGTTCAAGAAAGGGGTCAGAATGAAGAAATTGTAGGTGAAAACATGCGTTCAACAAGCAAAGTAACAAAGGTTTACATCAACGGAAGGCTCATTGGGTTTCACAACCAGCCAGAAAAGCTGACACAAGAGCTGATTAAGTCAAGGCGCACTGGAAAAATTGACAAGCACGTGAACATTGCGTTTCACGAGGACACAAACGAATTGTACATCAACACAGATTCCGGGAGAGTGCAGCGCCCAGTGATTGTTGTTGAGAACGGAAAATCCAGATTTACTGAAGAGTACTACAATAAGATTAAGGCCGGAAAACTTGGCTGGGGCGATCTCGTTAAAGAGGGAATAATTGAATACCTTGATACCGAAGAAGAGGAAAACGCGCTAATCGCATTGGACGAGAAAGACCTTGCGAGGGAACACACCCACCTTGAAATAAACCCGGTGGGAATATTCAGCATTATCTCCTCAATGATTCCGTACCTTGAACACAACATGGCTGGAAAGGCATTGCACGGGGCAAAAATGTTCAAGCAGGCAGTGGGAATTTGCGGCACAAACTTTAACCTAAGAACTGACACGGAAGGGTACTTACTTTACTATCCGCAAAAGAACCTTGTAAAAACTAGGGTAATGGACTTGTTGGAGATGGACAAAAGGCCACAAGTGCAGAACTTTGTTGTTGCAATAATGCCGTTTTACGGTTTTAACACGCTTGACGCCCTGACGTTGAACAGGGGCGCAATTGAAAGGGGCCTGGCAAGAAGCGCTTACTTTAGAACGTATGAGGCCACAGAGCAAAGGTACCCGGGCGGGCAAACGGACAGGTTTGAATTGCCAACAGAGGAAACAGTGGGCTATCTGGGGGAAGACCACTACAAGAACATTGGGGACGACGGGCTTGTGCAAATTGAGCAGTTTGTAAACGAAAAGGACATTGTTATTGGAAGAACATCCCCCCCGAGGTTCCTTGAGGAAATCTCAGAGTTTGGCGTGGTGAAGGAAAAGAGAAGGGAAAGCAGTGTTACCACCAGAAAGGGAAAACCCGGTTTTGTTGACAGAATTGTTATTACAGAGAGCATGGACGGAAACAAGCTTGCAAAGATTAAAATTAGGACCACAATGTCTCCGGAGGTCGGGGACAAGTTTAGCTCAAGGCACGGACAGAAAGGGGTTATTGGAAACATTGCAGCTGAAGTGGACATGCCGTTTACAGCAGAGGGGATCCGGCCTGATCTGATCATAAATCCGCACAGTATCCCAAGCAGAATGACTGTGGGGCACTTGCTTGAAATGCTTGCAGGCAAGGCAGGCTGCCTGGACGGAGAAATTATTGACGGAACGCCATTCAACTCCACGCCACAAGCAGAACTTGAGGAAATTCTTAAAGCACACGGCTTTAACCCGAACGGAAAAGAGGTTTTTTATGACGGAATAACCGGTGAAAAGATAGAGGGCCAGATTTTTACAGGCGTCATAGCATACAGAAGGCTTTTTCACATGGTTTCACACAAGCTGCAGGCCAGAGCAAGGGGCCCTGTGCAGATCTTAACAAGGCAGCCAACCGAGGGAAAAGAAAAAGAGGGCGGCCTAAGGTTTGGAGAAATGGAGGGTGAAACACTTGTAGGGCACGGTGCGGCAATGCTGCTGCACGAGAAGTTCATAGAGAACTCGGATAAGGTTATTGAATTAGTGTGTGAGAAGTGCGGAATTATTGCAATAAACGACCAGATTAGGAACAGGAAATACTGCGGGCTCTGCGGAAGCAGCAAAGTTTACCCGGTTGAAATGAGCTACGGGTTCAAATTACTGCTTGACGAGCTAAAGGCACTGGGCGTGTTCCCAAAACTTAGGATTACTGACAAAGCATAGGTGAAACAATGTTGATGAAAAAGATTCACTCGGTTGAATTCCAGATAATTAGCCCGGCCATGATTAGAAAAATGTCAGCACTGGAAATCAAGACACCTGACACCTATGACAAGGATGGCTACCCAATGGAAGGCGGCCTAATGGACCCGCACCTTGGCGTCATAAACCCCGGGTTAAGGTGCAAAACCTGTGGCCAGAAAATGAAGCAGTGCCCTGGCCACTTTGGAAGCCTGGAGCTTGTGAGACCGGTGGTTCACAGCGAGTTTTCAAGGCGCATTGAAATGCTAATGCACGCAACCTGCGAAGAATGTGGGCGAATTGTTTTGCCGGAGGAAGATCTTGAAAAGCTCAGGAGAGACGTTGAGGCCCAGCCGAAACACACTGAGATCATTGCAAAGAAAATTGTTGCAAAGGCAAAGAAGATAACAAAGTGCCCGCACTGCAAGGCTATAAAGGGAAAGTTGCTTCTTGACAAGCCGACAAACTTCTTCATGGAAAAGGAAAGGATTTACCCAACCCAAATAAGGGAATGGATTGAAAAGATTCCGGAACAAGACCTTATGTTGTTTGGTTATAATCCTGAAAGAATCAAACCGGAATGGTTTATCCTAACCGTTGTGCCTGTTCCGCCAATAACACTAAGGCCAAGCATTACCCTTGAGTCCGGAATAAAGAGCGAGGATGACCTGACCCACAAGCTTGTTGACATCATAAGGATTAACATTCGGTTGAAGGACAATATAGACGCAGGCGCGCCACAGCTGATTATTGAGGACCTTTGGGATTTGCTGCAGTATCACATTACAACCTACTTTGACAACAACACAGCAGGCGTTCCGCCCGCAAAGCACAGAAGCGGCAGGGCTTTGAGAACACTTGTGCAAAGGCTTAAGGGAAAGAAGGGAAGGTTCAGGCACAATCTGACCGGAAAAAGGGTTAACTTTGCCGCCAGGTCCACAGTAACCCCGGACCCGTTCCTTGAAATAAGTGAGATTGGGGTTCCTGAAACAATTGCAAAGGAGCTAACTGTTCCGGAAATCGTTACATCCTGGAACAAGAAGAAAATTGAAAAGCTTGTGAAGGACAAGGACAAGGCCGTTTACCTAATAAGGCCTGACGAAACCAGGAAGAAAATTGACGAAACCAACAAGAAAGAGGTTCTTGAAGAGCTTGACATTGGCTACAAGGTGGAAAGAAGGCTCAGGAACGGGGACATAGTTTTGTTCAACAGGCAGCCCTCGCTTCACAGGCTAAGCATGCTTGCTCACAAGGTAAGGGTAATGCCTGGCAAGACTCTTAGAATAAACCCAATTGTCTGCAAGCCATACAACGCAGACTTTGACGGAGACGAAATGAACATTCACGTTCCGCAAACCGAAGAGGGCAAGACAGAGGCAAAGGAACTGATGTATGTAAGGGACCAGGTTATTAGCCCAAGATACGGGGGGCCGGTAATAATTCTTGACGAGGACGGAGTAAGCGGGCTTTATGTGCTAACCATGAAATCAACCGAGTTCACCCCGGAAGAGGCAATGCAGTACTTTTACGAGATCGGCATTACAAACATCCCAAAGCCTGACAGGGGAAAGAACTATTCAGGAAAAATTATCTTTTCACAGACCCTTCCCAAAGACCTTGATTTAGAGTATCAGACCAAAACCTGCCGCGTTCTCAAGAAAACTGGGCTGTGCAAAAACTGCGTTAAGGAAAAATGCGAGCATGACGCTTACTTGAAGATTGAGAGGGGGAAATTGAAGTGTGGAGTGATTGACGCGGCAAGCCTTGGAGAGGGGAGCGGGAAGATTATTGATGCGCTTGCAAGAGAATACCCAAGCGAGGTAATTGAAAAGTTTTACTTTGACACCATGAGACTTATTACCGACATTCTTACAAAGAGGGGAATGACCGTTGGATTGGATGAGTATGAAGTAAGCGACAAAATCAAAGAAAAGAAGAAGAAAATTGTGGAAGAGGTAATGGAAGAGGGCAAAAAGCTTGTTGAAAAGTTTAGCAGGGGTACCCTAAAGCACATCCCGGGAAGAAACCTTGAGGAAAGCTTTGAGATTGAAATGATGAGGCTTGCTGCAAAAAGCAAGGAAAAGCTTGAGAGGGAGATAATGAAGGAAAAGCTTGGGCCAGTGCTAAGCAAAAACCCTGAACTCAACACAATGGTTATGATTCTGTCAGGAAGCAGGGGAAGCAGCATAAACCTTATGAACATTGCTGGATTCTGGGGGCAGGCATCTGTAAGGGAAGGCCGGCCAAGAAGGGGCTTTAGCGACAGGCTTATCTCACTGAACAAGCGAAGCGACTTTGGGGTTGACGCAGGGGGCTTTATTTCAAAGAACTTCCTTGAGGGAATGAACGCAAAAGAATACTTTTACCACAGCATGGGTGGAAGACAGGGAGAGGTTGACACCGGTGTTTCAACAAAGGTTTCAGGTTACCTTTACAGGCGACTTGCAAACAGCCTGAAGGATTTGATGGTTAACCATGACGGCACGGTGAGAACAGCCGACAAGAATGTTGTGCAGTACAAATACGGAGAGGACGGCGTTTTCCCAATGAAAACTGTTCAGGGGAAAAGCGTTGACATTGAGGAAGAATTCAGACTGTTCAAAAAGAAAAAGTGATTGTGATGGCTAAAAAGAAGGAAGCAAAACCAAAGAAGGCAAAGAAAGAGGCCAAGGGCAAGAAGGCCGCACCAAAGAAAAAGCCAACGGCGAAAAAGGAGCGCGAGATTGAAGAGGTAAAGCCAGAGGCCTGGGAAAAAATACCCCTTCCAAAAAGCATTTTGGACGCAATTGCGGTTATTGCCGACAGGGAAGGCCTTTCAAAGCAGGATACTGACGACTTTATTGACGTTATCAAACAACGGTTTGAGGACATAAGGGTTGAGCCAGGGGAGGCTGTTGGAATTGTTGCCGCACAAAGCCTTGGCGAGCCAGGAACACAGCTTACCCTAAGAACAAAGCACTACGCTGGTGCTGCAGAGGTAAGTGTTGGGTCAGGGATTCAGCGAGTTGAGGAAATTGTTGACGGCAGAAGCAAGGCAAAATACCCAACAATGACAATTTTCCTGGATGAAAAACTTCGCGAAGACTATTCAAAGGCAGAGACCTTTGCAAAAAGCCTTATTGACGTGAGAATGTCAGACGTTGTTGAAACACGCGAAGACTTTGCAAGGGGCAAGGTTGTGGTTGAGGTAAACGAACAAACCGCCAAGGAAAAGGGAATTGAGGTTAAGGACCTGCTTTCAGCAATCAAAACCGCGATTAAGGAAAGCAAGGGAGCGCAGAGAAAGAACAGTGTGGAGTTTGTTTTCCCAAAGAAAGAGCCACTGCTAAAGGTTAGAAAAAGCCTGTTGAAGATGCTTAACCTGAAGGTGCAGGGAGTTAAGGGAATTGAAAAGGCCCTTGTTTCCGAAGAGCACGGCGAATTTGTGATTAAGACAAGCGGAAGCAACCTTAAAGCAGTACTGAAACTGGACAAGATTGACCCCTCAAGAACCATTACAAACGACATAATTGAAACCAGCAAAACCCTGGGAATTGAGTCAGGAAGGCTGATGATTGTAAACGAGTTAAGGAAGACGCTTGTGAACAACGGAATTGACGTTGATTTGAGGCATCTTATGCTTTTGGCCGACCTTATGACCTACACAGGGGCAGTGAAGGGCATTGTCAGAACAGGGATTACAAGGGAAAAGGCAAGCCCTTTTGCCAGGGCGGCGTTTGAGGAAACAGTAAAGCATTTGCTTGACGCAAGCTTCAAGGGAGAAATAGAACAACTACAGGGGGTTGTTGAAAACATAATTGTGGGGCAACCCATAAAGGTTGGAACAGGCATTGTTGGCCTGGTGATGAAAAAGTAGGAAGTGAAAGTATGGATGTGGGCAGGGAGATAAGGCGAGCAGTTGACACTGGAAATGTTTCATTTGGAGAAAAGCAGGCTGAGAAAAGTGTTTTAAAGGGTGCCGCTGAATTAATTGTTATAAGCGGGAACGCACAACAGCAGGCAAAAGAAAAGATTAAGCAGCTGTGCAGCGTTAACAATGTTCCGGTTTACAAGTTCCAGGGAAACGGACTGGCCCTTGGAAGCGTTTGCGGAAAGCCCTTTGTTGTTTCAATGCTCAGCATTGAGAAGGCAGGAAAGAGTAAAATAATGGATTCAGTGAAAAAGACAAGGTAAAGTGAATATGAAATTAGGCAGCGAGGAAATATTTTACATTAACGCCTTCAACAAGATTTCAGGGGCCGATGCAAAGGACGTTATTGTGCACGATAACAGCATCATCTTCCTTGTAAAGAGCAGTGATGTTGGAAGGGCGATAGGAAAGGACGCCTGCAATGTTAAGGCCTTGAGGAACAAGCTTAAGAAAAATGTTGAAATATTTGGGCACTGTGAAAAGTTCGGTGAATTTGTTAAAAAGGCGTTTAGGAAGGCAAAAGTAAAAAGTGTTGAGGTAACGGAAAAGGATGGAAGAAAGAGGGCGGTTGTTCTACTAGAGGAGGGGGAACGGGCCGCGTTGTTTGGCAACATGGGAAAGATTAAGAAAATTAAGGAAATTGCGAAAAGGAATTATGGAATAGGGGAAGTAAGGATTAGGTGATTTTTATGGCCAAAGGGGAATTTGCGGGACGGCAGCTTGAGAAGGACAGGAAGAAGTGGAAGTGGAAAGACCCGCACTACAAGAGAAAGAAGAAGGGCCTGGACAAAAAGTACGATTTGCTTGAGGGCTCCCCACAGGCTCGCGGAATCGTTATTGAAAAAAGGGGGGTTACCGCAAAGCAGCCTAACTCAGGGATAAGAAAATGCGTTAGGGTTCAGTTAATCAAGAACGGAAAGCAGGTGACTGCTTTGGCGCCAAAGGACGGAGCAATAAAGTTTATTGACGAGCACGACGAGGTCATTGTTGAGGGAATCGGCGGGGCCCAGAAGGGGCCATATGGCGATCTTTGGGGCGTGAAATACAGGGTTACGCACGTGAACGGCCAGGCATTAGAGATGCTTAGAAGCGGAAGAAAGGAGAAGGCAAAGAGGTAATGCTAATGGCTCTTGCTTTTGGGAAGTGGGACAATGCAGAGGTAAAGGTCTCGGACCTTGGCCTGGCCAGGTACATAAACCTTGACACAAAGATGGTCCCGCACTCGTTTGGAAGAAAGGCAAAAAAGCGCTTTGACAAGGGAAACATTGACATTATTGAAAGGCTTGTGAACAAGGTAATGAGAAGTGGGCAAGGCAAAAGAAAGCTCAGCGGAAAGTACATCAGGGGAAGGGGAAGCTGCGGCAAAAAGCTGCAGGCAATGCAAATAGTTGAAAATGCTTTTGAGATAGTTGAAAGGAAAACCAATCAGAACCCCCTGCAGGTTCTGGTGAAGGCAATTGAGAATGCCGCCCCACGGGAAGACGTTACAAGGGTAAAGAAGGGAGGCATAGTTTACAGCCAGGCTGTGGACGTTGCTCCACTCACAAGGGTTGACGAATCATTAAAGAACATTGCAATTGCCGGCTTTGCGTCCTCGTTCAACAAAAAGACAAGCGCTGCAGAAGCGCTTGCGGAAGAGCTAATTCTTGCATCAAAAGAGGACAATAAAAGCTTCAGCGTAAAAAGGCGCGACGAAGTTGAAAGGATAGCAAAGGCTTCAAGGTAAAGGTGGAAAAATGGGCAGAAAAGAGGATATGGTTAAGCTGGCAAGTACCCTAATGGGGAACAGGGAAAACATCAGAAATATCGGGATTGTCGCGCACATTGACCACGGAAAAACCACCATGACGGACAACCTAATTGCCGCCGTCGGATTGATCAGCAAAGAGCTTGCTGGAAAGCAGCTTTTCATGGATTTTTACGAGCTAGAGCAGGAAAGGGGAATTACGATTAATGCGGCAAACATTTCCCTAGTGCACGAGTACAAGGGAAAAAAGCACCTGATTAACGTTATTGACACGCCTGGCCACGTTGACTTTGGTGGAGACGTGATAAGGGCCATGCGAGCAGTTGACGGCGTTGTCGTAGTGGTTGACGCAGTAGAGGGAACAATGCCGCAAACCGAGACAGTCATAAGGCAAGCATTGAGGGAGAACGCAAAGCCAGTTCTGTTTATAAACAAGGTTGACAGGCTGATTAACGAGCTGCAGCTTGACGAAAAGCAGATGCAGGAAAGGTTTGTGAAAACAATTGCAAAGGTTAACACTTTAATCAAAAAGAACGCCCCTAAAGAGTTCAAGGACAAGTGGACTGTAAAGGTTGAGGATGGAAGCGTTGCATTTGGCTCTGCTTACTACAATTGGGCGGTCAGCGTTCCGCAAATGCAGAGGACCAAAATCAACTTTTCGAACGTTTACACTCACTTGAAGGAAGACACGCAAAAAGAGCTTGCGGAGAAGAGCCCTCTTTATGAGGCAATTCTTGAAATGGTCATAAGCCACCTGCCAAACCCGCTTGTTGCGCAAAAGTACAGGGTCCCAAACATCTGGAAAGGAGACCCTGAAAGCGGGGTTGGAAAGGCAATGATTGCATGCGATGAAAACGGGGAGTTTGCAATGATGGTAACAGATGTGAGCGTTGACCCGCACGCCGGAGACATTGCAACTGGAAGGGTTTACTCTGGTACAATGAAGCAAGGGATGAAGGTAAAGCTTGTCGCAGGCAAGAAAGAGATTGCAATACAGCAGGTTGGAGTTTTTATGGGGCCCGAGAGGATAACCGTTGACGCTGTCCCTGCAGGAAATATTGCCTGCATAGTTGGCCTGAAAGAGGTTTTTGCGGGAGAAACAATTGGAAGCGAAGAGATGCAGCCGTTTGAGAGCTTTAAGAGCAGCGTAGAGCCTGTTATGACGGTAAGCGTTGAGGCAAAGCAGACAAAGGACCTGCCAAAACTGATTGATGTAATAAGGCAGATCACCAAAGAGGACCCAAACATTGTTGCAACCCTCAACCAGGAAACAGGAGAGCACTTGATTTCAGGGATGGGAGAACTGCACTTAGAGATTGCACAGCACAGAATTGAGAAGGATCACAAAATCCCGATTGTTGTAAGCACGCCAATTGTTGTTTACAGGGAAACGATTACCAAGGAATCCCCTACCCTTGAAGGAAAGTCTCCGAACAAGCACAACAAGTTTAAGATGAGCGTAAAACCCATGCCAAAGGAAATGTTTGACAAGCTCGCGGAGAAAAAGATTGAGGGCAAAATAAAGCCAAAGAACCCGGCAAGCATTGCGGAATTTGAGGAATGCGGCTTTGGAAGGGACATCTCGCGAAAGATTTGGGCGGTTCACAACAACAACATTCTTGTTGACTCAACCCGCGGAGTAGTTGCACTGCACGAAATCAGGGAACTTGTAATTCAGGGATTTAATGACGCAATGAACGAGGGGCCCATTGCAAAGGAAAAGTGCCTTGGAGTAATGGTTTTCATGGAGGACGCAAAATTGCACGAGGACGCAATTCACCGCGGGCCGGCACAGATTATGCCGCTCACAACCAGAACAATTTACGCCTGCATACTTTCGGCTGACGCGATACTGAAAGAGCCAAAGCAAACCCTTACAATAAACGTCCCACAGGACTACATGGGGGCAGTAACCAAGGAGCTTGGCTCCAAGAGAACCCAGATAAGCGAAATGAACACCGAGGCCGACACCACAATTATCATCGCAAAGGCCCCTGTGAAGGAACTAATTGGGTTCTCGGCAGACATGCGCGGGGCAACCCAGGGAAGGGCAATCTGGACAGCTGAGTACGCTGGCTACGAGCCACTCCCAAGGGAACTGCAGAAGCAGGTAACCAAGGAAGTAAGGGAAAGAAAGGGCCTTTCACCGGAAGTGAAATCGGCGCAGTTCTTCCTGGAGTAAAACTTAAATACTCCAAAAACTCCTTATTGATTCAATGAAATACCCCGTCCTGCTAGGGATAATCGCAATCTTCTTAATGTTAAGCGGCTGCATAGGGGATATTGGTGCATCAAATTTTGTAAAAACACTGCCCGAAGTGCAGGCTTTTTTGGACGAGAACCCTGACGCGGACATCAGGGCCGTTTTCATAAAAAAGCAGGATGTTGGACTGTTTATTGGAGGCATAAAAGAAATCTGCGGGGAACAAATGGAAGAAGCCCCATACTGGCACGTTTACGTAACAAAGGGAGAACAGCAGCTCGAAGTCTACCTTGACGAAAGCGGACAACAGGCACTATGCATAATAAAAACCGTGGGCGGACTGCAAGACGAATGCAGCGCAGGTACAGACTGCAATGACAGTAACCTCTGCACAACAGACACCTGCACAGGCAGCCCAAAAAAATGCAGCAACACACAAATAACAGCATGTGCCGGGGGAGACAACTGCTGCCCACAGGGGTGCACATATACAAATGATTCTGATTGCCCTGTCGCCACTGCATGCGCGAATGTAACCTGCTCTGATGAAAAGAAATGCGTTGGCGGCCAATGCGTTGAAAAAACCTGTGCTGAAAGGGGTGGAGAGAACTGTGATGTTAATAGAATCTGTGACGGGCAAACCGTTGCCTCTTCCGATAATTCAAACTGTTGTTTGGGCAATTGTGTAGGGATTGACTGCACTGAAGACTGGGTCTGCGGGGCCTGGTCAGATTGTGTAGATGGTATTCGCACAAGGGATTGCGCAGATTTACATTCGTGCGGGACAACTGTTTCTAAACCACCCACAACCAGAAACTGCGGTTCATTGGACTGCGTTGCAGACTCAGGCGAACTTGCATCAGAAGGGTGTGACGCAAGATGTGATGAATGCGCCTGCACGACCAGTTATAACAGCGGTCTGAAACTTGCATCAGCAAGGGATTGGGAGGCCTATAAATGCCTTTACCTCAAGGGGGGAGAGGATGTTGACTGGGTACAGTTACCGATATTGGGGTGCACTGAAAATTGGTACTATCTTCCAGATAAGGATTATTTGAATAATCCATGCATATGCGGCGATTATTATTGCAGATATAGGTCATATGACGACCCCCAAACCCTCAGAAACCCACGATATTGGGACCGCTGCGAAAACAAGGTATGTCGTGAGTCCCCAAAATGTGGAAATGACGGGGAGTGTGATGACGGCGATAGCTGCACAATTGACAGGTGCGGGTACGGGGGTCTGATAGGATACTGTGACCACACAGAAATAACTGAATGTAAAAGCGGATTGGACGGCTGCTGCCCCGCAGGCTGTGACTATACAACTGATGAGGATTGCGAATAGCCCCCCAGCCAACCTTTTATTTCTATTTCTACACAATAGTTAATAGATGGCCAGTACAAATAGTGCAACCCCTGTTGTAGTGCTTGAAGAGGGAAATTTCAGGCTTTCAAGAAGCACTTTTAGAGCGCAATCCATCTCAAAGCAGGACGGGCCGGCCGAATTTTACGACTTCAGACTGCACGATAAAGCCTCTGGCAGGCGGCTTCTGAGCATT
>JAFCCZ010000052.1 GCA_017609945.1 Candidatus Iainarchaeum sp. | reverse complement strand
CAACACATTATTGACATTATAAAAAACAAAGAAGAAACTCCAAAGACACTGCAGCGTCTGGCTGTGAGTTAAATCACAGCTTTCCCTTCACAAGTTCCGCGTACTTTTCCAATTCTTTCTGCTCCGCCTTTCCATGCTCCCACGCAAAATTCAAATTGTCTCCCCTGCTGCGCGGGATTATGTGAAAGTGCACGTGCGGAATGACCTGGCCTGCCACTTCCCTGTTTGACTGAATCACGTTGAATCCCTCGGCGGCCTCAACAGAGCTCATTACCGCTGCGGCAACCTTTTGCACCGCCTCCATCGCCTCCTTAAGTTCCTCGTGCGGCATGTCAAGAAGCGTACTGTAATGCTTTTTTGGAATTACCAGCGCGTGGCCCTTTGAAGCAGGCATTACGTCCAGGAAAGAGAGAACGTTCCCGCTCTCAAAAAGGTTTGTTGAAGGAATCTCCCCCCTAACAATTTTGCAGAAAATACATTCGTCCATTTAACCCCTCCAATAAAAGTGTGTTTCAAAATCTTTAAATTAACTGCACCACAGCCAGCAGGATGTAAAACAGGCCAAACACCACGCAGAATGCGGCAAAATTAATTCTCCTCGCAGCCCTTATCAGGAAATCCATTGAAGCGTATCCAACAACCGCGGCGGCCGCTATTGCCGCAAGCGCGCTTGGCTCAAACACAAGTCCAACTCCCTCAAACAGCCCGAAGAAAATCTCACCGGCCAGAACCGAGGGGATTGAGATCAGAAAGCTCAGCCTGAAGGCCTGCTCCGGCTCAAAGTCCTCAAGCAAGAGCACGGCAGTTGTTACCCCGCTCCTGCTGATGCCTGGCAAAACAGCCAGGCCCTGCGCCAAACCCAGGCCAATTGCATACTTGTTTCCGAGAACCGGCCTCCACTTTCTTGCCTTCTGCTGAAGCAGCCCGCTCACTATTAGAAAAATTCCAATCAGCAGAACAACGCTTGCTTCCATTGAAAAGTTCTTGAACAGAATGTAGAGCGGAATCCCGGTTATTGCAGAGCAAACCAGCACAACAACAACAAATTTCAACATCTTTGTGTCCTTTGCTCTCACAAACCCGACCAGTTCCCGCCTAAAGTAAACAATTGCCGCAATAAGGGTTCCAAGGTGAAGCATTATTGCATACTTTAGCGCCTCCTCCGCCTCAATTCCAAAGAAGGTGATGGCCGCAGCAGCAATCTGGCCCTGGCTGCTGATTGGCAGCCACTCCGTAATTCCCTGGAGAACTCCAAGAATTATTGCCTGAATTAAGTCCATGCCTTTTTCCCTATTTTAATGTTTTGATTACCCATCGCCGGCGACAGGATTTGAACCTGCGCGTCCCGAAGGACACTACCTCTCGAGGGTAGCGCTTTAACCGCTCAGCCACACCGGCAATTATAGCAATAAAAATTGTGTGTTGGCTTCTATTGAAATAGTTTTCCTTTTAGGCCGCTGACGCTGTGGGCCATCAAAAAAGAAAAGAAAAAGGCGGTTTTGCTTAAACTGGCAAACCGCCTGGGATTGCTCCTCCAAGTGCTCCAGCTAATGACGCTCCGATCAGGCCTATGAAGAACACAACAAGTATCATTATTATGATAATGACGATTATCCACGGAAGCAAAATTGCCGCTATAGCTCTTCCGCGTGATAGCTGTTGTACTGCCTGTGTTGCCAGAACCGTCAAGATCAAAAGCCATAGTCCTACAACAAATCCTAACAAGCCGGTTATGCCTTGCACTGCAGTGAACGCTCCGCCCAAAGCCGCCACTATTCCAATTACTGTAATAATCAAGGTGGCTGTTCCGGTTACTGCGGCGTTAATCATTGCAAGCACGCCAATGTAGTTTGAGAGACTTCCCTTTCCGCCAAATAGCTTGGAGAACAAATGGAGTATTGCTCCAATTATTACAATGCCAATTACGGCGGCTATTGGGGTAGTTATCGCAGAAGTCACTATGCTAACTACAGTGGGCTCCGGTATTAAAGCGGCGCCAAGTCCGCCCAATCCTTCCATTGAAGCTATTACCTGGGAGTATGAAACATAGCTCAAAATTCCTATCAAGGCACCAACAATTACGTTGGCGATCACAAGGTGTTTGAGTCCGTCTCCAAAGCTTGTTGCCGTCAAGTCCGCTGGTTTTTTCCTAAAAAGCAAAATATCTAGCCAGTCATTACAAATCACATTTTTCACCTCCCTTAGCTGAGTTGAACTGTGCAAAGTATCTATTTTCTCATATTTAAGCTTTAGGTTTTGCATTTCACGCCATTTAGGGAGGTTTTCACCAGTTTGTCGATTTCAAGCGTTTTCTCTTCCCGCAGAATCCTTTCCTCTGTTGCCTTTGTTGCGGGTTTTGACGGAATTGAGCAGCAGGCGCTTGGCAGAATGCTTGTTTCAAACGTCTCAAACTTCTTTGCAAGCCTTTCAATTTCCAGTTTGTCCATTCCAAGCAATGGCTTAATTACCGGCAGGTTCAGGGCAGAGTGCTCGGCATTAAGGTTGAACAGGGTTTGCGAGGCAACCTGCCCAATGCTCTCACCCGTAACCAGGGCCGAGGCCCTCTCCTTTTCAGCAACCCTTTCAGCAATTCTCAGCATCATTCTCCTGCACAGAACACAGCTGTACTTTCTGTTGCAGCTTTTTGCAATCGCAAAGAGCGTTTCCCCGTGCGGGACAACGCAAACCCTTATTTTTTTGCCAAACATTTTCTCCAAATGCCTTGCAAGCTTTTCAGTTTTCTCAAGGCCCCTGGTGTTTCCAAGCGGGACAGTGCTAAAGTGAAGCATTGAGATCTCCAGTCCCTGCTCCAGCGCCAGAGCCGAGGCCACCGCCGAATCAACTCCTCCCGAAACCAGCACCAGTACCTTTGTCATTTCATCCCCTCAACAGCCCTTTCTACAATCCTTTTCGCCAGCCCCAACGTTTTCCCGCTGTCCTTTGCCGGATTCACTTCAACCAAATCAATTGCCCTAACCTTCCCGCTGTCCAAAAGCGGCTCAAAAAGCCCAAAAAATTCCCGCTCCAGCAGGCCATTTTTCTCAAGGCAGCCGGTTCCAGGGGCAATGCTTGGGTCAAACACGTCAATGTCAACGCTTACATAAATTTCCTCACTCAGCGCAATCAGCTGAAGAAGCTTGTCCCGCGCCTGCCCCCCAGCACTCTTCACCTCAACCGCGCTCAAAACCCTGACTCCCTTTTTTTTGAGGTACTTCCGTTCAAGCTCGTGCACCTTCCGCACGCCAACAATCATCAAATTTTCAGCCTCCACAAAGCCTTCCTCCACAACTCCCTGCACCCAGTCCTCGTGGCTCAACGGCTTGAAGAACTGCACGCAGTCAGGGTGGGCGTCAAAGACCACAAGGGCCTTCTTACCCTTAGAGGTTTCGGAGAACGCCTTCACCAGCGCGTAAGAGATTGAGTGGTCCCCGCCAACAAACAAGGCCCTCTCCCTGCCCAAAACTTCCTTGGCCCTCTCGTAAATTACCTGGTCGGTTTCCTCAAAGTTCGCCGGAACAACCTGCACTTCCTCAAACTCCCGTCCCCCAAGAATCTGCCCCGGTGCCTGCGAACAGCCCTTGTTCTTGTCCAGATTGCCCTGGTCAGATGGAACGCTAACTAGCTTCATAGGAAAAAGGGGGTGGGAAACTACTTAAAGCGCTTCACTCTGGGACGTTGCGCGAGGCTTTACTCGTTTCTCTTCACGATCCGAAGCGCTCACCTATTGTTCGCTTTCGGCTCGCGAGAACAGTTAATTTCACGGCTTGCTTTACTCGTTTCTCTTGCGCGTGGCCCTTACCAGTGAGCCCCATTTGATGTACTCAATGTTTCCACCCTGTTCCACGGTAAAGTCCTTTGGTTTTGGGCAGTTCATCATCTCGTAGGTTTCCAAATCCATTATTTGGAGCTGATTTCCTTGGATTGCAACAACCTGCGCCTGGCTTCTCTTGATTATTGGAACCTCAACGTCGTTGCTCACTCCCTTCAGCAGATTTTTCTTCTGGCCGGTGAACAGGTCAAAAGCGGTAACCCTTACCTTTGCCGCGCCGTGCTTTCCTGGCTTTGACTTTTCAACGCCCTTTACCTGGCAGACGTTTCCCTCAATCAGAACAAATTTCCCCGGCTTCAGCGAGCCAGCGTTTGAAAACTTTTTCTCCCCGTCCACCATAAAAATCGCCTTGAATTAATTAGGTAAATTGGTTTTAAATACCTTTTCCCCCTTTTCCGGTCCCATTGAATTGGTTTTAATACATTTCCCTGCCCTTAATATTATCACTAATCTATTATTGCTGTAGGGTGTTGTTTTTTGGTTCTTGAGAGTGTTAAGAAGAGAATCGGCGAGGTCGTAAAGAAGCGGGCTGAAAAAAACATAGCCGTTTTTGTGGACGGCCCCAACATTCTGAGAAAAGAGCTCAACATTAATCTTGGGGACATTAAAAAGGTTCTGCAGAAGCAGGGCTCTCTGAAGATTGCAAGGGTTTTCCTCAACCAGTTTGCTTCAAACAAGCTGGTTGAAGCAGTGGTGAACCAGGGTTTTCAATCCATTATAACTGTTGGCGACATTGACGTTGCAATGTCGGTTGAGGCAACAGAGGCCTGCTTTAACAAAAGCATTCACGCGATAGCTTTTGTAACAAGGGATTCGGATTTTTTGCCAGTCATAGTCAAGGCAAAGGCCAGGGGCAAGGAAACAATCGTGGTTTTGGCCGAGGAGGCCTCAGCAGCAGCATTAAAAAACACTGCTGACCAAATAATTGTTTTAGGTGGGAAGTAAGTGAACATTCCTGTTGGAGAAATCGTTGAGGAAAACGTTTCGTTGAAAGAGGTAAACCTTGGGAAAAAGCTTTCCGGGCTGATGAAGGAAAAGTTCTCAGGCTATGTCGTGCTGACTCTTGAGGGAAGAAGCGGAATAGAGGAAGGCCTGGCCCTTCTTAAGGGAGGCCTTCTAATCGGCGGAATCTACGAGTACATCAGGTTTGAAAAAATAATTTACGGCGACAGTGCGATAGCCCAGCTGCTCAATTCAGGCCTTGCCAAGTTTGGCGTAATGGACGTTGGAAAGCTGAGTAAGCAGCAGATTGAGCTGATAATCGCGTTCAACGAAAGGATTGAGCTGAAGAAGCAGCTTTCGCAGAAAGAGTTTGCCTCCGCAACCCCCAAAAAGTATGATGCGGGAGCCGCTGAAACAGAGCTTGGCGAAGAGCTTAAGAAAAAAGAATCAAGGTTTGACATACTGAAAAGAATCGGACTCGGAGGGGTGCATTAAAAATGCCCTTCAGGATTGGCGGCCTGCTTAGGGCCATCGCGTCCGGAATTCTTGAAATAGACGATACAGCCGTTCCGTACGAACAGCTTGAAATCTTGAACGATTTCCTTGCAAAGCACAGGTTTAGCTTTGAGGGCAAGGAGGGCGCAAAGCTGTTGACCGAGCTGAAGAGAAAGCACATGGTTGACAGCATAACCGTCATCGGGCAGAGCGGAGAACTTGTTGTAAGCAGCGAGGGAAACGGGCGCAGTGAGGGTACGCTTGCGACCTCGCTCTTGAGGCAAATTGATTCAGAGCTGGCCACCCCGGAAACCCTTATGATTAAGGGGCTTGGGAGCTGGTTTATGGTTTTTCCCTTCAACGAAAAGACTTATATTGTCAGGGCCCCGTCATCGCTTTCAAGCATTGAACTCAGGGCGCTTGCAAAGGATATGGAGTCCGTGGTTCTCAGCGAGTGAAGATCGTTCTTTGCTCCATTTTAACGTTGTCGCAGATGAGAAAGATTTTTAAGCAATATAACCTACTAACCTATAGCATTGAGGTTTTAACGCATGTCAAGAATAATTACAATTGCTTCAGGAAAGGGCGGGGTTGGCAAAACCACCATTACAGCAAACCTTGGAATTGCCCTGACGCAGGCAAACCAGCGCGTTCTGCTGGTTGATGCCGATGTTGCAATGGCAAACCTCAGCCTTTTGCTAGGAATGCAGTCCTCACCAATAACCCTGCACGATGTGCTACTGGGCGAAAGCAGTGTGCACGACGCCATTTACGAGGGCCCGAAAGGCGTCAACTTTATTCCAAGCGGCCTCAGCATAGAGAGCTACATGAGGGTTGACGCAGAGCGCCTTGAGAGCGTCATAAGGCAGGTTGCAGACAACTACGATTTCGTTATCCTTGACGCCCCGGCGGGCATTGAAAAAAATGTCATGGCTGCGCTGGCCGCCTCAGACGAAGTTCTTCTCGTAACAATACCAAACAGCCCAAGCGTTGCAGACGTCCTAAAAACAAAGATTGTGGCCCAGCGCATTGGAAGCAAGCCAATCGGAATCATTCTCAACTTCCTGCGCGGCGAAAAGGGCGAGATAAGCGACGAGGATATAATGAAGATGCTTGAGCTTCCGGTTTACGGCATGATTCCGTACGACCCGGCGGTCAGGAAGAGCTTTATGCAGGAAAACGTTTCCCCGGTTATGATTAGAAAACCCAATAGCCCGGCCTCAGTGGCAATAAGGAAGACCGCTTCAAAGCTCTCAGGGATAAAAATTGGGCTTACTTCAACCAAGAAGAAAAAACCAGGGCTCTTGCAGAGGATTTTTTCAATATTCAGAAGAAAGAAGAAAGCGAATGTAGCGGAGATAAAAAAGGAAATAGTTTAAGGGAGGTATCAGCCATGGCAAACAGACCATTCGATTTGCTCAACGACGCAATTGGAAAAGAGGTCCTTGTTACCCTCAAGGGAAGCATGGAGTTAAGGGGAACCCTCAAAGCATTTGACGTGCACATGAACATAGTGCTTGAGAATGCCGAGCAGCTTGAGAACGGCGAGGCAAGAAAGAAACTTGGAAAGCTTATGGTGCGCGGAGACAACGTAATTTTGATTTCGCCCTAAATTCGCTGCATTTTTTAAATTTTCCCACCAACTTCTTTTCACAGGGCCCTTGGTCTAGTGGTATGACGCTCGGTTGGCAATCGGGAGATCCCGGGTTCAA
>JAFCCZ010000051.1 GCA_017609945.1 Candidatus Iainarchaeum sp. | reverse complement strand
CAAAATCACCGCTGTCAGGGGCAAGGTTGCCTTTGGTGAAGCAATTGGCGAAGCCGAGTCTGCCCAGGAATCAAAAGCAGAGGCTAAGGAAGAGCCAGCCCCTGAGGCTGAAGCAGAGGAATCTGAAGACCCGCAGGAGGAAGCTGCTGAAACTGAGGAAGCCGAGGTAGAAGAAGTCCCTGAAGAGGCGGAGGAAAAGCCAAAGGAAGAGGCCGAAGAGAACGCTGAAGCAGAGGAATCTGAAGAGGCCGAAACAGAAGAGCCAAAGGAAGAGGGCGCTGAAGCAGAATCAGAGGAAGAAAAGAAGGAATAACTGAATTGTTAACCTTCTTCCCTTTTTTGTTTTCTTTTTCTAAAGCAATACCCTTAAATTTAGTTTGCGTGCCATAGCTATCGAGGTGAGGTTATGGGAGTAACTCTTTTAACTCAAAGGGCAAGAAATTTTGCGGTACCGCGAGAGGGCAAGTGCATGAATTGTGGGAAGCCGATTTGGCCGGGGAAAGGAATTTATGAGAAGAGATTCTGTTCCATTGGCTGCAAAGAGAAATATTGCGGGGTCCACGAGAAGATTCCGGTCGCAAGCATATAACAGAAAAAGCAATCCGCTCGTTTTTATTTCTTTTTCTGCTAATTTTTTTAAATGCAAAAGGACATTGGTTTCATAATGCGGAAGCTGGCGAAGCTTGCCTCAGACCAGGCAATTGTTTCCAGCCAAACCCCGTTCCAAGTGCTAATTGCAACCCTGCTTTCCCAGCGAACAAAGGACGCAAACACTGGTAAGGCAACAGAAGCGCTTTTTTTACAATACAAAACACCAAAAGCGCTTGCAAAAGCGCCACTGCGCGAAATTGAGAAATTGATTAAGGCAGCAGACTTTTTTAGGGTAAAAGCAAAGAGAATAAAGGAAATTGCCATGATAATTGACGAAAAATACAATGGCAGGATTCCCTACGGCAGGAAAGAGCTTGAGGGATTGCCGGGGGTTGGCCCAAAGACAAGTGCGTGCACAATGATTTACGGCTTTGGGAAACCAGAGATCTGCGTTGACGTGCACGTTCACAGAATAAGCAACCGACTTGGCATGGTGACCACAAAAACGCCTGAGGAAACAGAGGCAGAGCTAAAAAGGATTGTGCCAAAGCGTTACTGGCTAAAGCTGAATCACTCAATGGTAAGGTTTGGGCAGAAAATTTGTCTGCCCAGAAATCCAAGGCACTGGAAGTGCGCGCTAAGGGAGCAGTGCGATTTCTTTAACGGAAAAGGAAAGTGGAAAAATAGTTAATCTTTTATTGTGTTAAAGTGAAGATATATCTATGAGCTGGATTGCAAACCTGGGAAACGGGCTAATAAAGCAAATTCCTGTTTTGTTCGCAAAAATTGGAACTGTTTTGATCTTTATTCTGACGGTGGGGATGGCTGCGGGGTATTTTTTTGCGCTCTCAGGTTACTCATACCTAATACTGCTTGTTCCAGTTGCAGGCATGGCAGCGATGTGGCAAAAGCTTGACGAGGGAACACTGGTTTTTATCGTGCTCTTAGCCATTGCCTTTCTGTTCCCAGAATTCTTTTTGGGATAAATTGCTTTTAAGAAACAGATCTTACTCAATCTTCTCAAGCTTACCGAACTTTCCGGTGCTAAGCTGCTTTTCTCCCTGGTATTCGCCGCACCAACCGTTCTCAATCTTGATTTTGTCGCCTTCCTGAATCTGGTCGCACTGCTCGTTCCAAAGCGTCAGCTTAATTTCCCCGGAATCGTCCTTTGCAGCAGCAGAACAGACCTTTCCAGAGCCCCTGTCGTTTGCAAAATCCCTGATTTCGCCCTTGCTGACAATCTCAAGCTCTATTTCAGGAACTGCCTGCTTTGTCTTTACCTCGCTAACCTTCAATAAGAACACCTCGTCACAATTAATTAGCCAAAAGCTTTAAATTAGGTTGCAAAAAGACAAGATATCTAATGAAGTACAAATACAGTGAGCACTGGACCGTGGTTGCCAGGGAACTTGCCGTAAAATTGGGCCTTGACTACATAGACCTGGACCAAATAGCGGTAATTGAAAGCCAAGGGAGCAAGACAAAGCGCACAATCGCCAGAATTCACGCGCTGGGGAAGGTAATGCAACTTGGCATGACCCAAAAACCGTTTTATACAATAGAGCTGCTAACCGAGAAATTTGATGGGCAGAATCAGGAGGGGAAGATCAAAACAATCATCCACGAGCTGCTCCACATACCGGCCTGCTTTGGCGGCGGCTTCAGGCACCACAGGCAGCACGTAAACACCAGGACAGTTGAAAACCAGTACCAAAAAATAAAAGACCTTTATACATAACTTTTTAGGAAACACAAAATTTCCTTAAGAAAAAAAGTATTTCCTTCTTGAAAATGCCTTTTTGGCCTCAAAA
The DNA here is from genome assembly GCA_017609945.1 of Candidatus Iainarchaeum sp. Classification (GTDB taxonomy): domain Archaea; phylum Iainarchaeota; class Iainarchaeia; order Iainarchaeales; genus JAFCCZ01. Next base: position 4,756 of record JAFCCZ010000051.1, on the reverse strand, counting down.
GGGGGTAAAACCCCTACTATTTTAGTGTTAAACTAAAAATTGGTATCTTTTCCAAACAATTTTTCCCCAATTTGTTTTGAATTCCAGAAGAAAGCACCCCAGAAAAGTTTGGAATTTGTTTTTAGGAATTTTTTGCGCTTGCCCCGTACAAACCCTGTTTTTCTGCACATTTGTGGCGCTCCCTTGGCGCGGCCTGCAATTTAGTGTGCGTTTTGCCCAAAAGAGGGGGGTTATACTGCAAAAGTCCTGGTTGGGCTGGTTTTTTTGGCGTTTTTTGGTGGGCTGCGCCTGTTAGGCCTGGCTTTCCGGCCAAAGGCTGTATTGGTTAGCTGGCATTGGCTAAATTTTGCGGTTATGGCGGGGTTTGGGTTTGGAGGCCAAAGCGGCGAAAAGCGGGAAAATATCTTCTACATAACGGGTTTTGGTTTTCCCAAATTGACGAAAAGGGCAGCAAGCTTTAATTTACTTGCCTTCCAAGGCCACTATGCGAAAAAGGGTTTTGTTTGCGGTCGCTCTGCTGCTTGTTCTTGCCCTAACCCTTTTTTTGCCGGATTTTGTTTCAAGGGAGCAGCGGAAAATCAGTTTCGTGCAGCGTGTTGTGGATGGGGACACATTGGTTTTGGCCAACGGGGAAAGGATTAGGCTTATTGGAGTTGATTCGCCTGAGAAGGGAGAGCCCTGCTTTGAGGAAGCAGGCGATTTTCTCGCAGCCGCAGTTTCCGGGCGGGCAGTAGAGCTTTTCTTTGATTCAGAGAGGTGGGATAAGTATGGGAGAACCCTTGCCTATGTTTTTGTTGACGGAAACCACGCAAACATGTTTTTGGTTGAGCAGGGGTTTGCTGTTGCGTTCCCCTTTGAGCCAAATTTGCGCTTTGCAGAAGAGTTTTCCAAAGCCGAGCAGTCTGCAAGGACCCAAGAAAGAGGCTGTTTGTGGCAGTGATTAAATAGCTTTCGCTCTTTTTCTCCTGTGATTGGAATGAAGTGCGCAAAATGCGGCAAATTTGCCACAAAACTCAATTCTCAGGACCTGCCTGTCTGCTCCCGGCACTCCACTGTTGAGATTAAGGTTCCAAGCTGCCCAAACTGCGGGCTTGGAATGACCTTAAGGGAGAGCAAGTTTGGAAAGTTTTGGGGCTGCAAGGCCTTCCCGATGTGCGACGGCCTGAAGAAGCTGTAATCTATTTAGCGTGCTCTAAAAGATGCATTGCCACGTCTGCAAGGGTTTTGAGGCCAAGGAAGAACACAAGCACAACCGTTCCGCCGGTCCCGGATGCAAGAAACATTCCTCCCAGAATAATTGTAAAGTGCATTGGAATTATTCTTGCGTAAGGGTACCCCATTACCCTACCAATATTCTGCTTTTTCTCGTCCCTCTTCCTGTTGTACCGGAATGAGAAAAGATGGTTTGCAAAGAACACAATTGCCATAAGCCCAATATACCCAAAGTCCGGGATTGAAAGAGAGGGCGATCCAGTCATGTTTGCAAAAGTGAAGGCTCCAAGGAAGAAGGCGTACACCAAATGAAAGAAGCCATAGTGAAAGGCAAAGAAAAACGCCATCATAACTTTGGTCTTATTGGTTGCCTCAATTGGCTTGTAGTTTACCTTAATTCCCTCGGTTGAAAACTTCTTAAGCGAAAGAATTCTGAAGAAGTTGAAAAATCCAATTATAACACTCTGGCTCCAGTAAACCCAAAGAATTGCCATAATATTCAAATTGAAGGCAAGGGCAAACCCTATTGCAAGAAGGTTGGACAAAATTAGTGAAATAACTGTTGGGTCGGCCAACCTCTGTTTAATGCTGGCCGGAGTTGTCACAGTAATAGGTGCATTGACAGAAGCTTTGCCCAGTGCGATTCGCATGCAATAAATAGTGCGCGGTTAAATAAAATCATTTCCCCGCGCCCTTAAGCCAGAACCCAGACCAAAAGATTGTCAGAACAATAATCATTTCAAATGAAGCGCCAATTACAAGGGCAAGCCATACCCCCACCAAACCCAGTTGCTGTGAAAGAATGCCTGCAAGCAATAGTGTCACGGCCCAGTAGGCTATGTTTGTTGCAAGTGAGAGCTGCGTTTTCCCTGCTCCATTGAATGTTCCCACAAAAATGAAGTAGAATGCATAAAGCAGGTATACCAAAGGCACTATTGAAAGATATCCAATGCCTATGCTTACAACAGTTGCGTCTTGGGTAAAAATGCGCATGAATGTTTCAGGGAACAGCATTAGGGGGAGGGCAACAACAAGGGAGATTGCAAACGTTAGTCTTGTTGCGACCAGGGCGACGCGCTTTGCCCTTTCAAATTTTCCTGCGCCGATGTTCTGTCCAACGAAGCTTGTTACCGCCGATTCTATGCCGACAATTGGCATTATTGCAATAGCGTTAAGGCGCATTCCAACCCCGTAAGCGGCAATCGCAAAGCTCCCAAACGCCCCGACAATGGACATTAACAGCATAAATCCCAAGGCGGTAAGGGTTTGGGAGGCTGAAGCAGGCAAGCCAACCACAATCATGCGTTTAACGCACTCAGGCCTTGGCTTAAACTCCTTTAAGGAGAGTGAAATAACAGATTTTGAGGTGTAGATGTATGAAAAATTAAGGAAAGCCGCAAGCGCTCTTGCAAACACCGTTGCAAGGGCTGCCCCCCTCAAGCCCATTGCAGGAATTGGCCCAAACCCAAAAATCAGAATCGGGTCAAGAATAATATTCAGCACAACCGAAATCCCCAAATACTTCATCGGGGTCTTGCTGTTTCCCTGCGCCTTGAGGATTGAGTCTGAGATAAACCAGGCAAACATGAAAATCATCCCAATGAATATCAGGGTGGAATACTCGATGGCAAGGGGCAGCACAGTTTCGTCTGCCCCCATGAACGTGAAAATCTGCGGTGAGAAGACAATTCCAAGGGCTGCAATTGCCACCCCCAGAACCATTCCCAAAATTAGCGCGTGCTCTGCAAAATTGTTTGCGCTGTGAACGTTTTTTTCACCAAGAGCCTGGGCAATCAAGGCGTTTGCCCCAACCCCAAGGCCGCTTGCAATCGCAATGAAGACAAAGACAACCGGAAAGGCAAGCGAGGCGGCAGCCAGTTCCATTGGCCCAAGCATTCCGACAAAAATCGTGTCAATAATGTTGTAGGCGGTGTGAAGCATCATGCCCAGTACAATTGGCAGGGCAAAGAACACAAGCTTCCTGCCCACCCTCCCCTTGGTAAAATCCTGCTGCATAAAACAAAAAACAATGAAATCCTTTTAATCCAGCTTCAACAATTGCTGGCCAACTTCCCGCTCAATTAAATACCCTTTTGGCTCGATTATTTATTATGCCGGAAAAGACAGCGACAAAAACTTTCTCCCTTGAAAAATTGCTCAAGAAAAGGCCGCTTGTTTTGGCCCCAATGTCCGCGGTTTCGGATTTGCCGTTCAGGATATTGTGCAGGCAGCAGGGGGCCGGCCTCTGCTTTACCGAAATGATTAACGCAGAGGCAATCGCAAGAAACAACAAGTCATCCCTTAGGCTGGCGCAGTCCTGCCCAACGGATTCCCCCCTGGGGCTACAGCTGTTTGGGGCGAAAATTGACTCAATGGAGAAGGCAGCGAAAACACTCATTGCCTCGGAGCAATTTGACTTCTTTGATTTGAACATGGGTTGCCCCGACGAAAAGGTTCTGAGGCAGGGGGCAGGGGCCGCGCTGCTGCGAAGGGAGAAGAGGGCCTGCGGCCTGGTCAAGGCATTGAAGGGAGCAGGCAAACAGGTTTCGGTAAAAATAAGGCTCAACCCAAACGTGCTGAATTCAATTAGGGCGTGCAGGGCGCTTGAGAGGGCGGGCGCTGAGTGCATTACCGTTCACGGCAGAACGGTTAAGCAAAAGTATTCCGGGAAGGTTGACTTTGTTTCAATCAAGAGGATTGCAAAAGCGGTTTCAATTCCGGTGATTGCAAACGGAAACATTAGCTCCAGGAGAGACGTTGAAACAACGCTGGAGAAGACCGGCGCGGCGGCAGTAATGGTTGGCAGGGGGGCAATTGGAAATCCAGGGCTTTTTGCAGAGCTTCAGGGGCGCAAGGGAGTAAAGCCAATTGAGGCAATGTTCAAGTATATTGAATTGTTTGAGGAGTTTGGCTCAGGGCGCTTTGGGAGAAAGAAAACCCAGGCAATAAGGTTTCTTGCAAAGGCAAGGGAGAGACAGGTTGTGGAGCTCGTCCAAAAGGCGGGAACTGAGCAGGAGCTTGAGCAGGCGCTGGCCGGCCTGCGGTAGATTTCTGTTCCGCTGCAACTCCAAAGTGCGAACAATTAAATTGCTTACCTTGGATAATTACTTGTATGCCCCGCATTAAAGCAAAGGTATACCAGCTTTTCAGGAAATTTGGACAGACTTTCAGGGTAACCGGGAGACACACAAGTTTTCTAGAGCGGAGAAAACTTGCCCCGGAAACAGAAATTAAACTTAGAGGGCGCAAATTTGTAAGCGGGCCGGCAAGCAAACTCTTTGCAGAGCGCCGCCGCGAGGACAAACCAGTTTCCGACGACGGGAGAAAACACTAACTTTCTCTAAATCCTGGCCCAAAACAGCTTTTAGTTCGCTTTTTAAGCTTATGCTGGGTGGAATATCTATGCTGCATTTAATGCAGTAAAAATCAAAAAAGGTGTAAAAACAAAAATGAGCGAAGACAAATTTGGCAGAGAAATGCATAAGGTAACTTGCTCTGAGTGCGGAAAGGAAACAGAAGTTCCTTTCAAGCCAGACGGCGAGAG
>JAFCCZ010000050.1 GCA_017609945.1 Candidatus Iainarchaeum sp. | reverse complement strand
CTTAGGGATTGGTTTGATTAAGCAAGTTGAGCTGCAAAACTGGAAAACTCATCTTAACACTAAGTTTGAGTTTGAAAAGGGAACCAATGTTTTGGTTGGCTCAATGGGAAGCGGTAAAACCAGTGTAATGGACGCAATTTGCTTTGCACTTTTTGGAACCTTTCCCGCGCTGCAGCAGAGGAGAATCGGGCTGCAGGAAATACTAATGCGCAAACCAAATCAGGCTGATGAGGCAAAGGTGAAACTTGGCTTTGATTACGAGGGCAAGGAGTTTGAGGTTGAACGCACGATAAAGCTAAAGGGCGGCAGCCAGGCAAAACTCTACATTGACGGGAAGTTTGTTGCGGGGCCAAAGCCGCAGGACGTAAACTCGGAAATTGAGAAAAATATTGAAATAAGCTACAATCTCTTCAGCAGGGCGGTTTACTCCGAGCAAAACCAGATTGACTACTTTTTGAGGCTTTCGCCAGGGCAAAGAAAGGAAAAGTTTGACGGGCTCCTGGAGCTTGACAGGTATGAAAAGGCGAGAAGCAATGCGGTTAGCGCGCTAAACCGGATAAAGGGAATTTTGGAGGACAAAAAGAAATGGCTTCAGGAACAGCAGAGGGACTTCGGGGAAAAGGCGCTGGCAGAGCTTGAAAAAAAGCTCTCTGAGAAAGGAAAACTGATTGAGGGCCTGGAGAAGGCAGACAAGGAAAGGGAAAAGGAGATTGCAAAACTTGAAGGGGAATTGAAGAGTTCGGAGGAAAAGGAAAAAGAGTTTGGCAGGCTGAATGAAACCGTTTCAAAAAAGGGATACCTTGCACAGCAGATTAGGCGCGAAGTCCAGACCGGGGAAAAGGAGCTTGGTGGACTTCCTGCAGAGGCAATTGAGAAAAGCGCAGAGGAAAAAGGAAAGGAAATAGAGGCTCTGGAGAAGCTTGTGGCCAAGGCAGGGAAAGAGGAAAAGCAGGCAATAGAGGGAGAGTCTGCGTTGAAGCAGGAAATAAAGGGCAATGAACTCAAAATTTCCGAGCTCGCTGAACAGTCAAGGCAGGTGAAAGAGGCAGGTGCGGAATGCCCGGTCTGCAAGACAGAGCTTGACAAAAGCAAAAAGGAAAGCATTGCCGGGGAAAACGCTGAAAGCGTTGCAAAGTTAGAGGGGGAAAACAAAAAATTGCGGGAGAGGGTTTCCACGCTCAACGTGGAGAGCGGAAAAAGGGAAAAGGAATTGGAGAAGGCAAAGCAAAAGATTGAGAAGCTTGAAGCGCAGGTTGGAGAGCTGGACAGGCTTCTGGAAATTTCCAAAAAAATGTCCGAAAAAAGGAAGCAGGTGAAAGAGCTTGAGAAAGAGGTTTTGGGCGCAAAGGAAAGGCTTTCAGTGCTTGGATTTGACGAGGCAGGGGCAAAGAAAACCAGGGACTCGCTTGTAAGGGCAAGGGCGGAATCAGAATCAAACAAGCGGGAGCAGGCAAGCGCCAAAGAGATCATTGCTGGAATTGAAAGGGAAATGGAGGGCTTGAACAAGAAAAAGGAACAGGTAAAGGCGCTTGGGGCACAGGTTAAGGGAATTGAGGAAAGCTGTGAAAAAATGATGCTCTTTGTAAACTCTTTGGAGGAAACGCAGGCTCAGCTGCGCGAAAGCCTTATTGAAACAATCAATGAGGCAATGAACAGCATATGGCCACAGGTATACCCTTACAAGGATTACTCCAGCGCAAAGATGTCGGTGGAAAAGGGAAGCTATGAGCTAGTGGTAAAAGACTCAACCGGGGAATGGGTTAGGGTTGAAGGAATTTTGAGTGGGGGGGAAAGGTCTTCTGCGGCAATATGCATTAGGATTGCTTTTTCGCTTGTTCTCACAAGAAACCTTTCGTGGATAATTTTGGACGAGCCCACTCACAACCTTGACACAAACGCGGTAAGCGCTTTAAGCACAATGATGAAGGAAAAGCTTCCCTCGCTAATTGAACAGGTTTTTGTGATAACCCACGACAAGGAGATGGAAAAGGCTGCTTCCGGAACGCTGCACGTGCTTGAAAGGGACAAGGAAAATGACAAGCCAACAAAGGCTGAACAAATTGCTATAGAAAACTAGCTTGCCTGCTTTGATATCTTTCTCGTAATAAAGCCGGCAATGATGTTCCTGTCGGTCTTTGAGAATTGCAGTTCAAAAGCGTCTATTACCCTCTTGTTTTTCTCAAAGTCCTTGGAGAACTTGTCCGGAAACATCTTGATAAGGATTTCCGCTCTTACCTTAATTGCCCTTGGAACCGCTTTACCCAAAAATAACCACCTATTGCAAGTTAACAATCTCTGTTTTGCCACTGGGAAAGGTTCGGATAACACACAGTGGAAGAATTCCCCCGGCCAGCTCTTTTTTTGCAAGCTTGTAAGGGGTACTCTCGGCAGTAGCCTTTATCAAAGGCGGAGCACCCAATGCCAACTGCAGAGCCCTTGCTGAAATAACCCTTGCACGTTCAAACCTTGTTATACTATCCAAAAAAACACCCAAAAAAAACAGGATTGCTTTAAGTAATCAAGCTAAGCAAGATTTAAAAACAATTCTAAAGGCGTTTGAGGGGGGCTTTCTTGACCTGGGAAATCAAAACAGGCAGTTTTTCCCTCTTAGAGAACTCTTTTGCAGCAGACATTGGGGTTTCTGTCCTCACAAGGGCCCTCTCCTGGCTGGTTCGCAAAACCCGCCCATTGTGCTCTTTAAGCAGCTTTCCGAACCTGGACATTGTTTCGGCCTGCACTGCAGACACTGCGTTTGAAAGGGAAGGTGAGAAAACCCCGCTCTTCGAATTGGTTAAATGTTTGGCAACAGAGCAATAGATTGCACGCAGTTCCCTCAAAAGCGCCTTCTTCAGTAGAAAATCAGGGTTGGTTGAAAGAGTGCTTTCCGCCATCAGGCCGTGCAATTGAAACGCGTTCTTTTCAATCTCTTCCAGCTGCCTTAAAAGCAGCACTATTCTCCTGTTCATCCTAACAAGCTCCTTTGACACAAAGGACTCTTTTTTCAGACAAAACCAGTGCAGTTCTGTTTTATCCAAGAGCTCTGCCTTTCCCTCGCTTGAAAGCTTTAGGGCATCGCAAAGCATTATTTCAGACTCCTGCCCCCTTGAAAAAGGGCCCACTGGCAGGTAAGGGAGGCAAAATTCCTGCTTAAGCCTTGCCCTGTTCTCCTTCAACGGATTTCTGCAATGGAAAGACTCCCCAAACTCTGAAACAACTGGCTTGAAGTAAAGGCCCTCTGACAAAAACCTTGCCCTTGCAAGGGAGTTTGGCAAAACGTTTTCTTTGAAGAGTCCGCCGGGTTTGCAGCAATCGCAGTCAAGGGAATCAAACCCAAGGTTGTAGAACGGCCTGGTTAAGAGAACTGGCCAAAGTTCTGAGAAATCCATCTCAACTGAATTGCTATTTTTTGGAAACTCTGGAACAGATTCCTGCCCAGCCCCTGAAGATTCGCCGAACGAAGCAAAGCTGTTTTTGAACAGCAGGTTTTCCAAAAACAGCTCAAGCTGCTCAAAGCACTTTTCTGGAACGCTCTCCACAGGTATTTTTAGGATTTTTGAGAGGGCAAGACCTTTTACAAAATTTTCCCCAAGCCTGCTGTCCTGCTCCATCATCTGGCAAAGCGTGCCCTGAAGGGAGTCATCCAACGGGCCAATTTTTATTCTGGGAAAATTGCTTTTGCCTAAATTGACTGGGTGCTCGTTGGAAAACTCAAAGCCATCAAAGTAGGCCCAACCCTTGAGGAGCAAAAACTGCCTTTCGGGCTCAATAACCTGGGGCCTTTTTCCAAAGGCCTCAAGGCAAAGATTGGCCAAGCACTTCAGATCTTTGAAGGTTGAAGCAATTACCTCAAAAGAGTTTGGACGTTTTTTTAGGGCAAACTTTTGGGGGTTGTAGTTGGAGAGAATGTTCTTAAGCTCGGGGAAGGGCACTCTCTTATCTAAGTAAAAGCGGGGAAAAAAGGGGAATGTTTTTGTTCTCTTTCCCTTGCAATTGGAGAACTCCAACAAAAGCTTTCTCTTTTCCTCAAAATACTTTGCCCTTGTAAGATAAATTGTGTTGGAAGTCAAGAAGACCAGTAAGAGGGGGTTTTGGTGGTTTTTAAACAAAATGAGAGAGAGTGGATTTCCACTGTTTTTTTAAGGGGGCAAATTTCCGCTATTGCAGCAGTTCTCTGGTTTCACTGTCTTTCCTGCCCTTGGTTTCCTCAAAGCGCGTGGCGGCCTCTTCCAGCGAAATCTCGTGCTTTGACTCCTGACTCTTTCGGGTTCTTACCTTAAAAAATAAAGGATAGTGGGTTGCCTCCCCAACAATAAGCGCTTCCCCCACCCTAAGCGAAGTAATCATTTCAAGGCTCTTGCTGTCAAGGCCCTCGGAACTCTCCCCGATGTGCTTTAAATCATAGGGGTTTGTTATGCGCAGAATTATGTGTGTATTGCACTGGCTCAGGGCAGTTGTGTCAAGCTGAACCGGCCGCTGGGAAACAAGGCACAGGGAGGCGCCAAACTTTCTTCCCTCTCGCGCGATTGTTCTCATGATGGAGCGGCTTATTGCCGCCTCCTTGCTTGCGTTCTCCGGCACGAACTGATGCGCCTCCTCCAAAACAAGCAGAAAGGGGGGGATTGTTTTGTTCCTTCTCTCGTAGAAAAGCCTTTGAGCAAAGTAACTCACAATAATCTGCTTCTTTCTGACGTTGATAAGGTCGCTTAGGTCTATTATTGTGAGATTGCCCGGCTTCGGCAAATCGTAAATGCTTGGCGAATCGGTCTTTCCAAAGATTCTCAAATCAATCAGACCAATAATCCAGCCGCCCAGAGCCGCCTTTGTGTTCTCCTTAATTTCCGAATTTGAGTTAATTGCCTCAAGCACATCGTTTAAATCAAATGGCCCCAGCCCGTTTCTCATCTCTGACTTAAGCTTGGTAAAAACCTTTCCCAAATCCCGCTTTTGGGCACTGCTTAACCCGGGGATTATTCCGGCAAGAATTCCAACGCTCAGCTTTGGGACACCAATCTGAATGTCGCGCGCCTTCACAAGCTTTGTTTTGGAGCTGTAATCCTTCTTGCCCTTGTCAGTGGTTGGTTCTGCAAAACAGCTGTACTCGCCGTGCGGGTCCAGAACAATTATTGCAATTCTACCGGCTTCCTTTTTCCTTTCAAGAAGCTCTTCAAACAGGACAGAGGTAAAATAACTTTTTCCTGCGCCGGAAAGGGCCAAAATTGCAAGGTGTTTTTTGAGAAGGGATGAAAGGTTGAGGTTTACGTCAAGGTTGTGATAATCAATCTTTCCCAAATGCAGCCCGTTCTTGTCATCAAAGTTCAGAAAGCGCTGCAAATTTTCGTTTGAAGCTATCCTAACCTTCGTGCCGGGACTTGGCGGATAAGTGGCGCGCTTTGTGAGCTTTTCAGAGAAAACCCCCAAAGGCCTTGTTTTTGCAACAAGGTACTCCCACTCGCCGGTTGGAAACTGCTCAAAGAGGGCAGAGCCGTTGCTCTCAAACTCTTTTACTGAATCCGCCCTCTCAAAGTAACGGTTTGTTTTAATCACGTTGTTTACAAGGGCGATAAGCGTGCCCTCGCTGTAATCCATTTCAACAAACTGGCCGCGGTGAACTATCCCATTTGTAACAACAAAGTCAACGCTGCTTGGGTTTGGCGAGTCAATAGTGCTTACAACAGTTCCGATCTCCTTTTTCCCCATTTTTTAATCGCCTTACTTTTTCTTCAATTCCTTTGCAAACTTGGCACCGCCCTTTACTGCAATGCCCTGATAATTACACTTTGTGCACTTGTACTGGTCCCCTAACTTCCCGCCTAAAAGCCAGCGCATGTCAGTGCTGCCGCATGCGGGGCAAACAAGCAACTCTGTTTCTTTTTTCTTCGCCATTTTTTCGCCTCCGAATAAATTAACACCATTAGCCTAAAAAGGCCTGTAGTCCCGCCTCATTTTAATTCTAATATTTTTGCCAAGCTTGTCCATTATCTTCTCGTAAACCAGGCTTATTTCATCCGGCTTCAGGCGAGCGTGTAAATCGGCCTCAATCAGCACGCTTGGGTAAGCGTACTCGCGGTGCAGGCAGGACAGTGCATAGGTTATGCCCGCAATCCTGTCAACGTGCTCTGAAATGTTCCCGCCGCGGTGCAGGAACTCAACCCTCAAAGGCCTGTCAAATTCACATGGCCTTAGATAGAAAGCGTGAATGCTCTTGCTCCAAGCGCTATCAAAATCTGAAAGAATTGGATGCGGTTTCTTTGCGTCCTCCCCACTGTAGGAAAATGCCATGCTTCTCTCGCCCTTCACAAGAAGGTAATCAAGCAGAATGGTATCGTAACAGTTGTCCAAAGTGCTTGAATTAAGATTTTGGCCAAGAATCCTTTCCTGCAAAATGGTCCTGAAGCGCGATCCCCTGGAGTCCTCAACGCAGGCAACAAGCTCGCATCCTTTTTCCTCAGCTGCCTTGTAGAGCAACTGGAACTCGTCTATTAATTTTCTGTAAAAGTCAAGGATATTGCTGTCAGAACGGGGCTTGTCAGCATACTGCGGAACAATGCTTCCGTCAAGAAAGCAGTAGTCAGGGGAATTCTCCTCAATCATCCTGCGGGCCATTCCCACCTCCTGCAAAAGCCGCTGCAGGGATTTGCTTGTCTGGAACTCGTCCGCCTCCAGAGGGCGGTTGGTTAGAGAGGGCTGTGGAAAAGAGTAAAATGAGGGAAAGTAACTGGCGCTGCCAAGCTTTCCCTGGTTGTAGGAAAACACCACGCCAACACAGCGGATTAGAACAAGGTCCAACGCGAGAAGGTCCTTGCCCACAAAACCAGAGTCAACGCCGGCAATTGTTTCCTTTAGCTCAGCTGGCTTGACTGGAGAGACAAGGCTTTTTTCAAGAATGCTTTTCCCGTCTGCCTCAACCGGCCTCTTTATTGTTTGGGAAATTGAATTCACAAAGCTGCGCCTGCTGCTGTCAAGCTTTGAAATGCTGTCAACTGCCTCATCAATTAGGCCGGTAATGTTCATCGCTATAATTGATGAAAAAAGCGCTTTAAAAAGATTGGTAGAGAGTGGATTTCCGGTGATCTAATACCTTATGCAATCGGTAAATTAAATTTGCCCCAAGCAAGCAGGATAACAGAAAGAATTTTAAACCTGCACAGCCTATTTTTATTGCCTGATTTTTGCAGGAGTTGAGAATAATGAAGAAGGCATTGATTTCACTGAAAACCATTGTAAACCCTTGGAAGCCACCGTTCCACAAGA
>JAFCCZ010000049.1 GCA_017609945.1 Candidatus Iainarchaeum sp. | reverse complement strand
GAAATAAATGTCTATTCCGCGTGGCTTTCTCCACTTTTGCCACTTTTTGTTTGAAATTCTTCTAATGCTCCTGTTTCCAAACCTTCCTCTGAACATTCTTTTCTTCTTGCCCTTGCCTTGCTTTGGCCCTGGGGCTTTCTTTTCCTAATGACCCCTTCTTTTACAAGGCCTCTGACGTCTTCCTTTGTCATCACCTCTCCTATCTTGTCGCTTTCTTCCGGGTTAAACCAGATCCTCCGCTGGCCTGTTTTCAGAACACTTGCCGCAATTCTTCTGACCTTGTCCAAATCCATAAAATCACCCGTTAAGCACAACCAGCCCAATCTCTTTGGCCCTGTCAACCAAAATTTTCCTCTTTCTCTTTCCAATTGCAGAAGCAAGCCTTACCGCAGTGTCCTTTTTCCCTGCAAGTGCTTCCATCTCTGCCTGGTTCCTTACCAGCACTTCAATGAAGCCGCTTGGGTGCCTTCCCCTTATTTCTTTTGGTGTCCTGTAACCTGTCTTTGGGGAAATAAATGTCTATTCCGCGTGGCTTTCTCCACTTTTGCCACTTTTTGTTTGAAATTCTTCTAATGCTCCTGTTTCCAAACCTTCCTCTGAACATTCTTTTCTTCTTGCCCTTAATCTTTTTGGCGATTGCTTTGACTTCCTTGCTCTTTTTCCCCTTTGCTTTTGCCGCAGGCTTTTTTGGCTTTTCCTTAACCGCCTTCTTCTCTGCCTTAACCGTTGCTTCCGGCTTCTTTGCCACTGCCTTTTCTGCAGCCGCAGGTTTCTTCACCTGCTCTGCCTTTTTCTCAACTTTTGCCTCTGACTTCTTTTCAACAGGCTTCGCTTTCTTCACTTCACCGGTCTTTGGTTTTGCCACTGGCTTTGCCTTCTTCTCGGCCTTTGCTTTCGGCTTGGCTGCTTTCTTTGTTTTCTTTTCCGGCATTTACTTCACCTATTTTCCCTTGCTCACGATAAAAATTCCGTCCTGAAAGATCCTTCTGTCCCTGCCCCTTACCTTTGTGGATGTTTCAAGGTTTGCCGCGGTCTGGCCGACGGCCTCTTTTGAGTGCCCCTTAACAGAAACGTCCTTTCCCTTTACCTCAACCTGCACGCCAGGCAAAATTTTTGCCTGCCTTACTTTCTTCTCTCCCGCAAAGTTGTTTATCTCAACAACGTTGCCCTTTACGTTAACAGACATTGGGAAGTGGCTGTAAACAATCGCCAGCTTGTACTCAAACTCTTGGTCAAGGCCCTTTGCCATGTTGTGCAAGTGGCTTACCACTGTTTTGAGCTTTGCATTCATCTTCCTTTTGGCAGGGGTTGCCTCTATTTCCAGCCCCATATCTGTCTTCCTTATCTCAATTCCCTTCACTTTGAAAACCCTGGTGTTTTCGTTTGAGCCGGATTTAAGAGTTACTTTTGTTCCCGTCACTTCGGCCTGCACGCCCTCTGGCAGTGGCACTACTTCCTTAAAGCTTTCCCTAATCATTCAAAAGCCCCCTCAGTAAACATATGCAAGAAGCCTTCCTCCAACACCCTGCTTTTTTGCTTCATCATGCGTCAGAACGCCCTTTGGCGTGCTAACAATTAATATTCCAACGTCCTTTGAAGGCAGATACCTTTTCTCGTACTTTTCAAACCCGCTTCTTTTTGTGGCGTACCTTGGCTTTATCGCACGGCACTGGTTTATTTTCCCCATGAGCTCAACTCGATAAATCCCTTCTCGTCCATCATCAATGAACTCAAACGTGCTAAGGTACCCTTTTTTCTGCATCACGCGAAGTATTTCCCCCAAAAGCTTTGAGGCAGGCCTGAAGAAACACTGCTTTTTTGACGCAATGTCACTGTTCTTCAGGTTAATTAACGCGTCTGCAACCGGGTCCATTCTTGTCATTTCCATCCACCTCTTCAATCATACTTCCTGAAGCCGATTTTCTCGGCAACTTCCCTAAAACACCTTCTGCAAATCATCAGCTCATACTTTCTAATTATCGCATTGCCTGTGCCGCAAACCCTGCACTTGCGCTCCCTTTTCTCCTTTTTCAAATCGCCCTTTTTTCCACAAATTCAACCGCTTCGCTCTTGTTGAGCATATGGTTCTTTCCAAGCTTCTTTCTCCTGATTTTTCTTTTCTTGACACGATATCCTGGCCTCTTAAGTGTTACAAGTACGTCAAAGCCCCTTATTCCAAGCGTTGGGTCATACTTCACGCCGGGCAGGTCAATATACTCGTGAACTCCAAACCCAAAGTTTCCCTGCAGGTCAAAGCTCCTTTTGCGCAGCCTGTTGTCCTTTGCTTCAAACGCCCTCTTCAGGAAATCACTTGCCTTCTCGCCCCTTAGCACAACCTTTAGCCCGATTGGCAGGCCTGGCCGTATTTCCCACTTCGGCTGTTTTACCGTGCATTTGGTTTGCACTGCCTTGCCCTCTGTAATCATTTCAAGAATGGTCTGGGCCTTTTTCATCGCGTCTCCGCTTTGCCCGACTCCCATGTTTACGGTAACCTTCTCAACCTGCACCTGCCTCATGGTGTTTTCCTCATTCATCCTGCTGCACCCTCAATTTTATTTCCGGTTTGCTTTCGCCAACCACGAAAACGTTTCCTGCAATGGTTTGGAAGCTGCTTTCCTTTTCCTCAAGCAAAACAAGCTTTGGCCTCTTCATTGTTCCTGCAATGACCTCTTTCACCCTTGCAATTTCTCCAGCGTGCTCTCCGCCGACAACGTAAACCAATTTGCCTTTTCCCAGGGCAATCTCTTTCTGAATCTTTTGCTCAGGAATTGAAATCAGGATTGAGTCACCTGGCTTAAGCGAGCTCTTTTTCCCGGAAATTGTTCTCCCATCGTTTGTTTCAACCGCAACAAGGCCTTTTTTGACAGTTTTCTTTCCAACAATCCTGCAAAGCTTTATGCCCTTTTCCTTTTCTGGAATCTCCTGCAGTTCAAACCTTCCCCTGTTGTCAAGCACTATTCTGAATGCCTTCTTTTGCAGTGGAACCTCTATCACGTCAAACAACCCGACCGCAAACTTTGGGGACTTTCTTGCAATTCCGTTCACAAGAACTCCTTTCTTTGACAGAATAATTTTTACTTCCCTTAAATTGCCGGCAATGCCTATCATGTCCCTTACAACAATTCCAAGGGGAATGCTTTCATCCCTTTTGTGTTGCCCTGGGTCTGCTCTCAGAATCCAGGTAAGCTTTTTTCTGGGGGTCTTTATTACCCTACTTACGCTAAGCCTTTTCTGCTGCTTGCTTTCTCCCTTATTTGCCATCTTTCTTCACCTTTTCTTTTTCAGATTTTTTTGCCTTCGGCTTTTCCTTCTTCTCTTCAGTTTTTTCCTTCGTTTCTTGCTGTTTTGCTTCTTTCCCTTCCACTTTCTTCTCTTTGGCTGCTTCCTTTTTTCCTTTCCCTGTTTCTGCAGCCGGCTTTTTCTTTTCCTTTTGGGGCTCTTTTGCCTTGGTTTCTTTGGCAACTTTTCCCTTGCTTGTCCTTCTTGCATCGCTTTTGTCAATGTCAACAATCATAAGGTTGGAGGCGTGCAGTGGCAACTGCTTTTCCGTTCCGTCACTTTTCTTCCTCACAAGCTTTTCCAAAAAAACCTGCCTCTTAACGTAATCAATTCTTGAAATCTTTCCCTCAAAACCCTTGTTCTGGCCGCGCATTACCTTTGTTTTGTCTCCCTTTCTCAGTGGCATGGCCCTTTTTCCAATGCTCTTCCTGAGTGCTTTGCTGAGCGTTCCAGCTATGCTTTTCTGCCTCTTGTGTAGTGGCATCTTGTGGAAGAATTTCCTCTGCTTCTTTGGCTTGCTTGATTTCACGCCCATTTAACACACCTTAAATTACCGCTGACGCCAGGCCGGCTATTTTTGGCCAGCGCTCGCCAACCTCTTTGGCGACAACTCCCTTTATTTCGCTTGCCTTTGGCAGGCCCTTTTCGTCAACCAGCACAACCGCATTGTCCTCAAAGGCAATTCTTCGCCCGTTTGCTCTCCTGTAAGGCTGTTTTACCCTCACAATGACCGCCCTTTCAACTTTCTTTCTTACATCAGGCCGTCCCTTTTTGATTACAACGTTAACCATGTCTGCAATCCCTGCCTTCGGCAGCATTCTTTTCCTTCCAGTAAATCTGATGACCGAGATTATTTCAACCTCTTTTGCCCCACTGTTGTCTGTGCAGAAGCACCTGCTTTTCTGCTGCAGGCTTTTTGTTACCGAACTGCTAATCGCTTTCATTTCTTTCCAGCCTCTTCTTTTGTAAGAACCTGCATCACAACAAAGTTCTTGGTTTTGCTGAGCTTCCTTGTTTCGCCAACCCTTACCATGTCGCCTTCCTTTGCGTTGATGCATGCAGGGTTATGTGCGTAAATCCTTGACTTTGTTTTTTTGTATCTTTCAAACTTTGGCAAATACTTCACAAGCTTCCTTTCAACAGTGACAGTTTTGCTTGGCTTTGTACTGACAACAACCCCGTCAAAAACGTTTCCCCTTACCTTTATACTTCCGTGGTTTGGGCACCTGTTATCCTTGCACTCGCTCATTTTCTATTCCTCCAAGAAAACTTTATTCTGTCCTCGGGCCTTGCCAGAATGCTTTTTCCGTCAACCTCAACTTTTTCGCTGCCAAGGGCTATCTGAAACACGCTTTCCGTCTTCGGGATTTTCTTAATCCCGCTTTCGGTTTCCATGACAATCAAATTTTTCGTTTCGTCCACAATCAATCCACTCAATCCAGCTCTAGATTTTCCAGTTCCTTTGACAACTTTTGCTTTCAGTCCAATTAATTCATGCGCTGTAATGTTCTCCTTTGAAATCCTGTAATTTTTTCCCTCAAGCATCGATTAATTCCTCTTTGAACCCTTTTTCAACAAAAAATTCCTTTACTTTTACTCTGTGTTCTCCCTGCAGTGTGATTTCCTTGTCCTTCACTGTTCCTCCGCACGCAAGCTTTCTTTTAAGTTCCTTCAGCATTTCCTGTGGGTTCATGTCGTTTTCGAGTCCGCTTATGATGGTTACAATCTTTCCGAAGCGCCTCCTGTCCACCCTGACCTTTATCCTCTGTTCCTCTTTTGCTATTTCTTGGCAGACGCAAAGATTCCGTGGCAGTCCGCACTTTTGACAGATTCCGTCCATTTTCCTTAACTCACCTCTTCTCCTTAGTTTTTACATTTTTTTTGGATTCCTTTTCCTTAATTACTGTAAGAATTCTTGCGATGGTTTTCCTCAGGCTGTTTATTTTGCCTGGGTTTTCCGGACGTGTTCCGCCTGCAACAAGGGCCTTTTCCTTCCCAAGCTCTGCCTTGAGCTCAACAACCCTTTGCTTCAACATGCCTGTTTCAATTCCCCTTATCTCAGAAATCTTCATTCAGAACTCCTCATTCCTTTTTCTCTTCCCCAGCTTTTTCCTTCTTTTCTTCAGTCTTGGCCTCTTTCTTTTCCTCTTCGGCTACTTCCTTTGCCCCTTTCTCAGCTTCTGCGGCTTCAGCCGTTTTCTCTTCTTTGGGCCCTGCTTTTCGCTTTTCCTTCTTCTCAGCCGTTTCCCCTTTTTCTGCTGCCCTATCCTTTCCAGCCTCTTTCTTTTTTTTGGGCGTCTTCTCTGCCTTTTCCTTTACCTCTTTGCCCTTTTTCTTTTTCTTGGCAGCAGGCTTTTCCTTTTCGGTCTTTTTCTCTTTCGCAGCCTCTTTCTTTGGCTTTTCTTCCTTGGCTTCAGTGGCCCTGGACTTTTCTTCCTTTTCCGTGGCCTCTGTTGCCTTTTCCTCCTCTGCCTTCTCTGCTTCGGCCTTTGGCTCTTCTGCTGGGGAAAGCAGTTCCTTTACATCAATCTTGTCCGGGAAGACAACCCCTGGGTGAATTATTCTAAGTTTTATTCCAATGGCGCCAGCTTTTGGATAGGCGCTTGCCTTTGCGTAATCAACGAGTCTGATTTGCTCGCCGACCTTTTTCATGTAACCAACCGCAATTCTCTGCTTTCTCTTTCTGCCACCCTTTCCTGCAAGCTTTCCTGAGAGCACAAGTTCGGCCCCCTGGGCTCCTGCTGCCATTATGTCGTTCACTGTTCTGAACGCAATGCTTCTCCAGCTAAATCCCCTTTCAAGGAGTGCAGCCATCTTGTTTACTATTGCAAGTGCGTTCAGTGAAGCGTGGGGGGTTTCCTGAATTTCAAGCTGCGGGTTGTCAATTCCAAACCTTGAACCAATTTCCTCCGTTAGCTGCCTGATGTTCTGGCCCTCTTTTCCAATTGCAAGGCCTGGCTTTACAACGTTTAAAACAATTCTTGTTACGAGCGGGGTTTTCACGATTGCAAGGCCTGTGAATCCGGCCCTGTCAAGCTCTTTCTTCAGGTAATTTTCAAGTTCTATTTTCCTGATTCCCTGTTTTACGAATACTCTTTCAATCATTTTGCTTCCCTCACGATAACCTCTATGTGTGTGGACTTTTTTCTCCTTCTCTTGCCACCGATCCGTCCCTTGGACTGGAAGCTGCTTCTCTTGAATCCCATTGACGCAAACGCGTGCACTATTTGGAGCTTTTCCTGGTCAAGGCCCTTGAAGTCTGCGTTGGCCTTCACGCTTCCCAAAAGCCCAATGAACGCCTTGCAGGTCTTTTCAGGATATCTTCCTGCCTTTACACCGCTCTTGCTTTCACCCTTTCTGTGCGCAACCTTTTTTGAGTACTTCCGAAGCGGAAGGAATTCCTCGTGTGAGGCAATCCTGCCCAAAAAGGCCTCTGCCTTGTTGAGCGGCTTTCCCTTTATCTGGTTGCAGATCTCTGTAGCGTACTTTATGGAAACTCCTGCGTTTGCCGAATATGCCCTTGCAGTATTCTCTTTTGCTATTTCCGTTTGGTACGCTTTCTTTACCATGCTATCATCCTCTTGCCGTTATTGCAGTGCTGCTTCTGGTTGCACCAATTCCTGCCTTTCCGTGTATAAGCCTCTTTCTTGTAAGAACCATTTCTCCAATAAAGTGCCCTAGCATTTTTGGCTTTATTTCAAGCTGCTCAAAGCCGTTGCCCCTGTAAACCGCAAAATTAAGGCCAACCATTGCGGGAATTATTATTAGGTCCCTTCGGTGTGTCCTAATCACCTTTGGGATCTTTCCCTGCTTTTTTACTTCCACCGCCTTATTAATTTTCTTGAGTGTGTGCTTGTCAAATCCCCTTTCAAGGCTTCTTCTGGCCCTTGAATTTGCCAACGCCGCAAATTCCTTTAGTTCCATTGCCTGAAGTTCGGCAAGCGACTTTCCCTTAAAACTGAATTCCTTTTTTGCCATCAAACCACCTTACTTCTTTCTCCTTCCAGTTCGCCTTGAGGCAATGTTCCCAACTTTTCTTCCGGGATGGGCATGCCTGCTTGTGCTCTTGCTCTTTCCAGCGTGGTGCTGGCTTCCGCCAAAGGGGTGTGCGTTTGGATTCATTGCGACCCCCCTGTTTATTGGATAGGGCCTTGACTTTGCCTTCATCTTTCTCCACTTGTTCCCTGCCTTAACGAACGGCTTTTCAGGCCTTCCGCCGCCTGCAACGCAGCCAACCGTTGCCCTTGAGCGTGAATTAATAGGCTTGCTTTTTCCGCTTGGAAGTTTCACGTAAGCCCTCTTGCTGTCCTTTGAAACCAGCAAAGCATAACCGCCTGAACCCTTTACAAACTTTCCACCGTCCCCAGGGGTCTTTTCAATGTTGAAGATTGGGCAGCCCTCCGGGATATTGGACAGCGGCAGCACATTGCCAATTCCAATGCCTGCGTTTTTGCCATATAACACTTCCTGGCCAACAATAAGCCCTTCTGGTGCAACAACGTATTCAAATGCACTGTTTTCAAACAATATTCCGGAAAGAACGTTGTTTCTCCCTGTTTCCTTAACCAATTCAACAACCTGCCCTGCAAGCACATCTTCCTTCTGCTCATTTCCGTAGGAAACATAGCTTGACTTCACGCCCCTGGCTTTTGCTCTGAAAGTGCTCGTGCCCTTTCCTCTTCTCTGGTGTTTCAGCCTGCTTCCCATTTACAACACACCCAGCTTTGTGGCCAGCTCATCGGCCTTAAATTTCTCATTAATCTTAACTATTGCCTTTTTCCTTCCTTTTCTGTCGTTCAAAACCCTTACGCTGTCAACCTTTACCGCGTAATTCTTCTCAACGGCCTCCTTTACCTTGGCCTTGTCTGCCCTCTCGTTCACTACAAAGCACAGCTTGTTCTCCGTCTCAATCATGTTAACCGCCTTTTCCGTAATCAGGGGAAATAAAATTACCTCGTAAATTTCAAGCTCTTTGCTCATGCCCTCTCACCAACCGCCTTTGCCGCGTCCTCTGTCCAAACAACAAGCCTGCCCGGCTCGCAGCCCGGCGCAAGCAGCTCAACATTCAGGCTGTCAACAGGGCTCACTTCAACGCCCGGAATGTTTCTCGCAGCCCTGTAAACCTTTGAATTGTTTTTTGTAACCACCAGTAGGCTTTTCTTCTGCTTCTTTTTCCTGCCCCTCTGCTTTCCCTTGCCGCTTCTCTGCCTGGTCTTGGATTTTGCGTTCTCCAGGTCAGAAAAAACTTTTATTGCCTTGAATGCGGCAACAACGTCCTTTGTTTTGTCAATTTCCTCAAACTTGTTCTCAACCACCAGTGGCAAGTCCATTCCCTCTTCCAAAACGTGCCTTTTTCCAACAAGCTCTTTGCTGCAGCTCGCACCAACTGCGCTGAGAAGGGCTTTCCTTTTTTCTTTCCTGTTAATCTCTTCAGCAATTACCTTCTCGGCCTTTGGCGGGTGCGCCCTAATTCCCCCAACCGACTGCGGGACCCTTGCAACCCTTCCGTAAAGCAGGTGCCGCCTGTTCTTAAGCCTTGGAAGCCTTGCCCTTCCAACGTTAATTGTTCTCTCTGATTGCGGCAGGGTCCTGTTTGAGCGCGCCACAGCGGTGTTATCCCTTCCAGCTCTCGGATTTGTTCCCTTTGGCTGCCTTTTCTTGCTCTGAATGCTCAGAACAGCCCTCTTGATAAGCTCCCTGTTAAGCGGCGAATCAAAGGCCTTTGGAAGCTCTATCTCCCTGATCTGCTTTCCGTCAACGCTGAAAACCTTTGCCTTCATTTGGATTCACCCTTTGCAGCTTCCGCAATCTCGTCAGCAACACTCTTTTGTTCCTTCTTCTTTTCCTTTTCAACCTCAACCTTGTGCGTCAACTTTTCCTCAACCTCAACAACCTCACCGGCCTTTGGCGGATTAGTTGCAATAAAATCAATTCCCTCAACCTTGTGCCTTTCCTTTCCGTGCGGCCTAATGCACTTTCTGAGCGAAATGGCCCTCTTTGCTGGTCCCGGAATTGAACCGCTCAAAACCACAAAATCGTTCTTTACAAGC
>JAFCCZ010000048.1 GCA_017609945.1 Candidatus Iainarchaeum sp. | reverse complement strand
CAATGGAATTTATGCAGGAAAGCATGAACTTTTGCTGAAAGGGATTTGGTTGGGAGAGAAAGGTCCCACCCATCACAACAAGCTCTATTTTGTCTGTGGAATGGCCTGTCTCGTGCAACTGTCTTATTCTGGAAGTAACCTGCTTCCTGGCATCAAAATTTGCCTTAACGGCACGCATTGCGGCGGGCTCCATTCCGGTATAGCTCTTTGGCAGGTCCTTGTCCTCAATAAGAGAGCCAGGGCAATAAATGCAGTTTCCGGGACAATCATGTGGCGAAGTCATAACCGCAACAACCGCAATCCCTGAAAGGGTTCTCGTTGGCTTAAGGCCCAAAACGGCAAGGATTTTTCTGCTTCTGCTCTCTGAGAAAGAAAGTATTGAGGGGTTGGAGGGAATGTCGCTGATGCCGTGCTCTTTCGCAAGCCTTACCTTGAAGCGGTTGAGAGAATTTTTGTTGGAGATTGTGCCGTTCTCAACCAGCGAGATAATTGCCCTTGAAAAAGACTCTAATTTGTCCACAAAAAAACCCAGCCTATGAGAGAAGCGCAATAAAGGCATTTACCAAGAAGTACGGAAGCAAAGAAGGTGTAAAAAACGGAAAACCTGAAACAGGGGAAGAAAATTTTCCCCTGAGAGTTGAGAAAACATTAAGGCCTGCATCAAAGCTCTTTTCAAAGGAATTAAGCTCTGATGAAACTGTGAACGAAAACTGCCTTGCGCCATAGCGCTGCGGGTAAACCAAAAGATCCACTTCAAGGGTCTGCAGGGGGGCAACCTCTATAATAAGCGGCTTGAACCAGTACTCTGGAAGGTCAGAAGTTATTTTGACAGAGTGCTTTGCAATGGATTCGTTGTTGAGCAGCAGCCTGAATTTTGATTCCTCTGAAACCATGGCATCCTGCTTAAGGCGGTCAATGCTTGCATCCAGAAGATTTTCCTTTACAGTTACGTACGCCGAAATGCTCTCCGAACTGAACGGGCCGGAACCGTCTCCAACTGAAAAGGTTATTCTTTGCACACTCTCCTCGGCTTCCTCAGTCAGGGTTACAAGCACAAAAAGGGTCTTGTCCGTTAACCCGGATTGCGCGATCCAGCCGCTTGGGATGGTTTGTGGATCGGCATCCAGGGAGTTCCACTCTGACCCAAACCCAGTCTTTTTCTGAATTACGAGCTTGAATGTTTCTCCGGCCGCCACGCTGCCCAAATCGGTCTCTTCCCCTGCAGCAAGAACTGTTTCAGTGGGCTCAAGCAGGAAAACGTCAGCACAGGCCTGGCTTGAAAGGGCAAGCAAAAGCAATAGAATACACGCAGTCTTTTTAAACAATTAAACCCCCATAACTATTGCAGCAAAAGGGAATAAAAAAGGTTTTGCTATGCTTGGATTGGTTTTGAGCGATATTCACGGCAGGATAGACGGCGTGAAAGAAATAAAAGAAAGTATACATAACAAGAATTTCGACTTTTGCCTGCTTTTGGGAGATTTAACAAACTTTGGTGACAGAAAGGTTGCAGAGATAACTGAAGTTATTGGAATTGGCAAGTGCTTTGCAATTCCGGGAAACCTGGACTCCTGGGAAACTCTTGAGGAGATGGAATCTGTGGGAATCTCAATCCACGGAAAAAGCGTTAAGCTTGGAAATTTTAAGCTCGCTGGCTTTGGGGGTGGGTTGCAGGGGGGGCCTGGCAGGGTACTTTTCTCTGAAAATGAGATTGAAAGAACATTGAGGAAGCTGGTGGACGGGAATACGATTCTTGCAACGCATTTGCCTCCAAAAGACACAAAAATAGATTTGGTAAACAGCGGCGCACACATTGGAAGTGAGGCAGTGGGAAAGGTTGTGGGAGAGAAACAGCCGGCACTGCACCTGTGCGGGCACGCGCACGAGGCATTTGGTGAGATGAGAATCGGGAAAACGAAGAGTGTTAATGTTGGGGCCGTAAAAGAGGGAAGGGCAGCCCTACTTGAAGTTGGCGATGGATTGTCAATTGAATTGTTGAAGGTTTAATGATGAACAAAAACCGTTTTGAAATGATTAAAGCGCACAACAGCGAACAGCTTGAGGAAGCAATAGCAGAGGGGAAGGCAGACCAAAAAATGATTAAGCTCTGCAGATTTGTTAATTCAACAAAAAACTTTTTCACAAGCAGCAGCTGTGCGGGAAGAATTGCATTGCTTTCCGTAAAAAGCATTGGGAAAAAGCAACCCAAGGCATTTCACAGGAAATGGCACAGGAAGGTTGCGCTGAAAGAGGTTGTTGAAGGGCTGGGGGAGAAAGCACGTGAGAAAGAGCTCTGGTTCAAGCTTGACCCATTCATACTGCACATTGGGACAAATAACCTTGAGAACGCGAGAAGAATTCTGAAATGCATGCGCCTTGCAGGAATCAAAAGAGGAGGCATAATGCTTGCCAAACAAGAGAAATTCCTTGTGGAACTTCAGGGAACGCACACCATGTCGCTTCCGATCAAGAATGAAGGCACGGTCCTTGTTGAGAAAGGTTACTTGTCCTTTATAGTAAAGCAGGCGAACGAGAAGCTTGTGGAAAATTATGAGAGGCTCAGGCTGTTTGAAAAGGTTTGCCGGGGAGAACTCAAATGAACCAGGTCAAAAGGCTTTTCTTCGCAATAAAGCTTCCAAAAGAGGTAAAGCGGGAAATTTCAGGGGCCTTTTTTGAAATGCTGCTCAGAGACAAATGGCGAAAGGTGAAAGAGGAAAATTTGCACATAACAATGAGGTTTCTTGGGCACCTCCCCAAAGAAAAAATAAACGAACTGCGCAAGGAAATTGAATGCCTTGAAGAATTTGCGGGATTTGAGGCAGAGCTTTCCGGGATAGGACACTTCAAGAACAAAGTTCTTTGGATTGGGGTTGGAAAGGGAACAGACGAGATTAATCTTTTGAGCAAAAAGCTCTGCTCGGCAATTGGATTGAGAGAGGAACGGTTTCACGCACACGTAACGCTTGCAAGAAACAAGGGAAGCCAGGCAAAGGAAACAGACGAGCTAATTGAAGGGATGCGGGCAAAAAAATTCTCAGCAAAAATTGCAATTAAGGGGATTGATCTAATGGAATCCGTTCTGCACAAGTCCGGGCCAGAATATAGTAGGGTTTTCTCAACAGAGTTTAAGGAACCTCAGTGATTTCCTTCAAAACGCTTTCAGGGTCAAAATAGTACTTTTGAATTATGCCCTCGGCCTCGGAGCGCTCGTTCTTCCCCATTTCAAACAGCCACTCTAAAATCCTTTGCCTTACAACCATTTCCCTCTTAAGCTCGTTCTTGGTGAGGCCCGCTCTCTCAGCCAAAATTTCCACAGCCCTGCTTGGAACATTTGTTTTCTCAATAATGTCTCTTTTCCTGTTAAACTCAAATATGTTGCTCTGCAAAACCTTTTCATCCATTCGGCCAATCTCAGCAACCTGCTTCACCCTCCTAGTAATGCCATCTTTCTTGTTGTAGCTGCGCTGCATTACTATGGCAAGGTCAAGCAGGGGAAGCATTCCGTCAGGAACGTTCATCGGACTGCTCTTAAGGCGCAGCATCATCTCCCTCGCCGTGTTGCTGTGCAGCGTACCAAGAATTCCGCTGTGGCCGGTATCCATTGCAACGAAAAGGGTTTGGGCCTCTGGACCGCGCACCTCACCGACAAGAATTCGGTCAGGGCGCATCCTCAGTGCATTCTTCAAAAGGTCGTCCATTGAAACTGCTGCAAGGTCCTTCAGCATTGGCTTGCTCTCCATCTGAATCCAGTTCTGCCTCTCGCCCAAGTCAAGCTCAAGGGTGTCCTCAATGCTCAGAACACGGCTGTGGAAGGGAATAAAACCGCTGAGCACATTCATAAGGGTTGTTTTGCCGCTTCCGGCACCGCCGGTTATTATCGCGTTCATTGGTTCAACATTCAGGCCCTCAACCATTACCCACAAAAAGGCCGCAAGCTCGGTACTAAGCGTTCTGTTCTCAATCAAATGAATTATTGAAAGAGGTACCTTGCTGAATTTCCTAATTGTAAGGGAGTGGCCAAACGGGGTTACATAGGAAAGCGTTGCATTTGCCCTGCTCCCATCAGGCAGGCGCGCGTCAAGCAGGGGGTGTGATTCACTGAACTGCTTGCCAACCGTTTGGGCAATCCTCATTATAAGATCAAAAACAAACCCACTTTCTTCAGAAACGATGCTTGTTTTGCACATGCCGTGCTTTTTGTGAAAGACAAACACACTCTTGTTCTCGCCGTTTATCATCACCTCTTCAAGGTTTTCATCGGCCATCATCTCAGAGAGCTCCCTATACCCAATACTTTTACTAAGGACATACCTCGCAAAGCTCTTTGGCCTTGAAACCCCAAGCTGCGTAAGAATCTTTGAAAGATTTACCTCAATTTTGTCAAACTGCTCTGGTTTTGGCAGTTTCTGGGTAAGGCCCCATATATCAATCTGCTGCCCAACGCTCTTCCTAAACTCGTTCACAAGCGAACTCGGCAACACCGACTGGAGCTGGTTCAAAGAGGCGTTTCTAAGAATGACATCAATTAGGGTTTTGGAAACCCTTTCGTTCTTCTCAGAATACTTTGGCTTTGAAACCTCGTAAAAGTTGTGCGGAAAGCCGCTGAAAATCTTCACCCGCCCGTGAGACTCAAGCTGTTCCCCCTTTAGCTTCAACTTCTCCACGCCCAATCACGACCTCAATTATATAATTATATAAAGACAGTTTACATATATAAATAAGTTCTGATGAAGTGCTAGTATGCCGCCAAAAAAACAATTGCTTGAATCTGTTTTGAAAAAAATCACCCCTGAAAAGGCAGAAAGGGAAAAGCAGGGGAAGCTGGCTTAGAAAATAATTGGGCAGATACGGGCGACAGAGGGAAAGCACGTTGACGTAATGCTTTGCGGGAGCAATGCACGGGACACGCACCTGCGAGGAGACAACGATCTGGACATTTTTGTGCTGTTCCCGGAAAAAATGAGCAGGGAAGAGTTTGAAAAAGAGGGACTGAGAATTGGCAAAAAGGTTTTTAGGGGCAAGCAATGGGAGAAAGCCTTTTCAGAGCACCCCTACATTCGCGGAAAGATTGACGGATTTGACGTGGAAATTGTTCCAAGCTACAGGGTGGTGGCAGCAGAGTTGTTGCAGAGCGCGGTTGACAGAAGCCCATTCCACAACAAGTTTTTGCAGGAAAAGCTTAAGGCAAAGCACAGGGGGGAAGCAAGACTGCTGAAGCAGTTTCTCAAGGGGATTAAGGCATACGGTGCGGACATAAGGGCAAGCTCTGTTCCAGGATACGTGGTTGAACTGCTTGTTTTGGAGTACGGCAGCTTCCTGAACGTGCTGAAAGCTGTTTCAAAGTGGAGGCAGGGGGAAGTAATTGACATTGAAGGGCATTTGAGGGAACGCGAGGCAAGAAAAAAATTCAAGGGAGCGGCACTGATAGTAATTGACCCGGTTGACAGGAAAAGGAATGTGGCAGCCGCACTCTCCCTAAACCAGTTCTCGCGGATTGTTGCCGCGGCAAGAGCGTTCCTGAAAAAGCCGAGTGAAAAGTTCTTTTTTGGGAAAAAGGAAAAGCCCTGGAGCATTGCAAAACTCGGGAAGATGCTTGAAAAGAAAGAGCTTGTGGCGGTAAGGCTGGGATATCCAAAAGGGGCTTTATCCGATATCATTTGGGGGCAGATTCAAAGGCTTGCGCGGAAGATTGAAACCCAGCTGCGGATGAACGAGTTCAACGTTTTGAGAAGCGAGGCCTGGACAGACGAGAAAAAAGACATAGTAATTGTTCTTGAGGTTGAGAACAGGGTTTTGCAAAAGAGCACAAAAAATACCGGGCCATTTGTAACAGATGAAAAGAACAGCAAAGCGTTTCTTGGAAAGCACACAAAGCTTATTGCAGGGCCCCGCATTGAAAAGGGACGATGGGTAATTGAAGTGCCAAGGAAATATACAAGGATTGAAAAGTTTTTGCAAAGCTTTTTGAAAAAAGAAAAGCGCGTTGAAAAAGATTACATGAGAAAGGCGCTTAACAAGAAATGCAGAATACTGCAGGAAAGCAACCTGGTTGAACTGTTCAAGAAAAACAGGGAGTTTGCCGAATTCCTCACCACCTACCTTAAGGGCGAAGAGGAGTTTCTTTGAGGCAGCCAAAAAAAGGGATCCAAAGAGAATTAACGTAACCGTCCGTGCCCAATTAACACCTGTATGCCAACTAGTAGCAAGCACAGCGAGAGGGGAACGAAACAGATTGCGTGCAAAACACGCAGAGCTTACTAAGGCTGAACGCGATCGTCTGGCTGCGATATTGAAACTGATTAAGAGAAAGAAATGGCACACATAGTTTTTAGAATCGCGCTAGATCTTCTTGATTTCCTTGAAGACGTAGATTTTGTCATAATAGGTTCCATCTTTTGACCTGTTGCTATTAGGGAATTTTCCATATCGCTTGAAGCCAAGCTTTTTGTGCAGTCTGTAACTTCTTTTGTTCTTTGAAACAAAGTTGGATTGAATCAGTTTAAAGCGCGTTTCTTTTTTTGCGAGAGAAAGTGTTTTTCGCGCTAACCTTGTCCCAATTCCAATACCTGTGAACTCCTCTTTCAACATTATTCCAAATGTTCCAATGTGCTTTGAGGAATCGCGCTCAAGTGGCCTGATTACCGAATTCCCAACAAGCTGGCCGTGCACTTCAACAAGAAGGAAAACTCCCCTGTCTTTCCTCAGATCCTGCAATCTAGCGCTGAGGTATTTGCGCTCGCTCTTAACGGTTTCATGGTGCCACATCCCAAGATACTGGGCCTCGTCGCGGACGCTGTTAACCATCTTAACCATTGCCCTCGCATCTCCTGCTTTTGGAACGCGAAAAACAACGCGCAGCTTCTCTCCGCCCTTCTTGACGGTGAATTCGTCAACAATTTGCCCTGGTTTCATTTCATTCGCCTTTTTGCGAACTTTTTGGAAGCGAGCAACGAAGTTGCGAGTGCTCCGAAAAAGTTCGGGCCCGGAGGGACTCGAACCCCCAACAGACGGTCCGAAGCCGCCGGGTTTATCCATTAGCCTACGGGCCCAAATTCCGCTGCAATGTTTATAATTGTTGTGTTATAGAATTAATTAAGCTACTTATTTAAATAAAAAGGATCTTAGTGGTGTAAATGAAAGTTTGTAGTACGTGCAACAAGGAAGTCACGCAGGACTTTGTAGAGTTCAAATGCCCAAAGTGCGGCAAGTCAAGGATAGTCAGGTGCTTGGCCTGCAGAAAGAACGCAAAGAACTATGACTGCAAGGAATGCGGCTTTGTGGGACCGTAAGCAGGGAAAAATTGTTTTGGTGAACGAAATGGGAAAAACGCTTCTTATTTACAAAATAAAGCCCGTTGAAATGGAAAAGCTTGACGAAACCATTGAAGCGGTAAAAGGTGTTAAAAGCGGCGAGTTCAGGGACGCAAAGCGCGAACCCATTGGTTTTGGGGTTGAGGTAATAAAGGCGGCTTTTACCGTTCCTGAAAAGGATGATAAGGCAGTTGAGGACCTTACAAAGGAACTCAACGAACTGGACCAGGTTGAAGAAGCAGAAATGCAGGAAATGACCC
>JAFCCZ010000105.1 GCA_017609945.1 Candidatus Iainarchaeum sp. | reverse complement strand
AATTGCAGGCAGCCTGCTTAAAAAGGCAGAGGACCTGCTTGACAATGACATACACCCAAGCGTTATCATAAAGGGCTACAGGATCGCCTCAAAGAAGGCAAAGGAAGAGCTTGAAAAGGTTGCCGAAGAGGTAAGCTTCAAGGACAAGAAAACCCTGAAGAACATTGCCCTGACATCAATGACTGGCAAGGCGGCAGAGGCAGCTGAAGCGCTCGCAGACCTTGTTGTTGATGCAATCGTGCAGGTTGCCGACGAGGAAAACGGGTCAATAAGGATTAACGTTGACAACGTTAAGGTTGAGAAAAAGCAGGGGGCCTCACTTGACGACAGCAACCTGGTGAAAGGCCTTGTAATTGACAAGGAAATAGTGCACAGCGCAATGCCGAAAAAGATTGAGAGCGCAAAAATCGCGCTCCTTGACACTGCACTTGAAGTGAAAAGCACTGAGACAGACGCAAAGATTGAGATCACTTCACCCGAACAAATGCAGGCATTCCTTGACCAGGAAGAGGGTATGCTCAGGAAGATGGTTGGGGAGATAAAGAAGTCGGGAGCAAACTTTGTGGTCTGCCAGAAGGGAATTGACGACCTTGCACAGCATTTCCTTTCAAAGGAGGGAATTGCCGCGGTAAGGCGGGTCAAGAAATCCGACATGGACGCCCTTGTGAGGGCAACCGGCGGAACCATCGTGACAAGGCTTGACGACCTTTCGGCTTCAGACCTTGGAAAGGCGGCCAGTGTTCAGGAGAAGAAGATTTCCGGGGACGACATGGTCTTCGTTGAAGGCTGCAAGAACCCGAAGAGCGTTTCAATGCTTATAAGGGGCGGTTCAGAGCATGTTGTTGACGAGGCAGAAAGGGCGGTTCACGACGCACTGATGTCTGTTGCAACCGCGGTGAAGAACGGAAAGATTGTTGCAGGCGGAGGCAGCATTGAAGTAGAGATTTCAGTAAAACTGCGCGACTACGCCCAAACAATTGGCGGAAGGGAGCAACTTGCAATAGAGGCCTTTGCAGACTCGCTGGAAGAAATTCCAAGAACTCTGGCGGAGACAGCCGGAATGAATCCACTGGATACCATTGTAAGCCTCAGGGCAAAGCACCGCACAAAAGATGGCTTGCACATTGGCGTAGACGTGATAAAAGGAAAGCTTGCCGACATGAAGGAGCAAAACATTATCGAACCAATGAACGTCAAAACGCAGGCAATTACCTCTGGAACAGAGGTTGCGGAAATGATCCTGCGAATCGACGATATAATTGCGGGAAGCAGCAAGGGCAGAGAGCCCCCAATGCCGCCTGGCGGCGGAATGCCCGGCATGGGTGGAATGGGCGGAATGATGTAAAGCACCTTTTGAAGCACGTTTCTTCGAAACGCTTTCAAAAGCTGCGCCAAAAGGGGGAATCATCCCCCCTTAATTTCTTTTTTTATTTCAGTTCTTTCAAAACAGCTTCAATCTTTTTCTCAAGCTCTTGCTTTGAGCCCTCGTTTGAAACGGAAAAATCAGCGGCAGCTATTGGCCCGCCCTTGTTAAGGTTCTCAATCTCGGCCTTGTCCCTTGCCCTGGCCTCATCCCCAGTTAAAGGCCTTTCCCCTCAGCGGCCAGCTTCTGGATTTTTGGCGCGTTCAACAATGCCATTGCAGCCATCCCGTGTTTCTGCCTGAGGTCTTCCCTCACCGCCTTCTCGTTTTCCTCATTAACCCCCAAGCCCCTTGAGTTCAGCTCGTCAATTACCGCCTGGCCAAAGTAAACCAATTCAAACCCTGCCTTGAGAAAGGGCTTTGCGGCCTCGCTTTTTCCAGAGCCCGGCATTCCAACAATTGCAACAATCATGAAAAGGAATTGGTGCAAAAGAAATAAATAGGAAACTGCGCAAAAGGGCGCACAAGGCAGGATAATTCGGCGATTAACCGTTTCAGAAAAGGCGGATGAACGAACCCATTGAAAAGGTTTAAAAACAAAAGAGCCATTTTATTATCCGGTGATCATGCCATGGTTGATATAATAACAGATTTGCTAACTCAGTTCGGAGAGGGCTTGAACAAAGCCGCACTCAAGATAGGCGGCTCAGTTGTTGAAGTAATTCCCGCACTGCTTTTGGCAATAGCAATAATCGTAATCGGCTGGTTTATTGGAAACGTGGTAAAAAAAGTGATAATCAAGATACTGCAGAGCACAAAGATTGACCAGTGGATCGACGAGCAAAACCTGACAGCAGCAATCGGCGGCAAGGAAATGTCAGCCCTGGTTGGAAGCTTTTCAAAATGGTACATAATCTGGGTTTCGCTGTGGGTTGCCGCAGACTCAATCAAGCTACAGGGCTTAAGCCAGTTTGTAGAAGTACTTGTTTTCTACATTCCGCACGTTCTTGCAGCGCTTTTGGTAGTAATCCTTGGACTGTTGCTGGGAAGGTATCTCAAGAACGCAATTGATGCAACACAGCACAGGCTCAAAAAGGCAGCCGGCTCGCTGATTGAAGGCATAGTGGTCCTGTTCGCAGGAATACTTGCACTGACCCTTGTGCTCGGCGAATCAAAAGTTCAGGTAGTAATACAGCTGCTTAACCTGTTCCTGACACCGTTCCTATGGAGCATAGCAATTGCCGTGGGCATTGTTGTAGGCATTTCATTTGGAATGGCCTTCAGGAAAGAGATTCAGGGCTTTGCAACAGAAATCAAAAAAGGCTGCGTTAAGTAGAGTAGCCTTTCCCTTCTTTTTTCTTTTAACCAGCCCATAGTTAGCTATATAAAAACAATTTCAACCAAGATAATTACCACACCATCACCTGAATTAA
>JAFCCZ010000047.1 GCA_017609945.1 Candidatus Iainarchaeum sp. | reverse complement strand
GTTCACGCCTCATTTCCTCAATTATGTCCTATACCGTTAGTGTTTCGTTGGCCGATCGAATCTAAGCCAAAATTCAAGAAATTAATTGCGTTTTCTTGTATTTATTCTTTTTCCCTGCAATATTGGGCTAAAATCAGTGTTTAAAGTGCGGGCGTGCCTGAAAATGGAAGCAAGTTCCAAGAAACAGTGGCATTGCCTTCGCTCGCTTCCGCGCTCCCAAAGCATTTTTTGAAGAAACTACCGTTGCTTTCTTCCGAACCTGGCGGGTTTCATTCCAGCAAAAAACCTAAGGGTACAGAAGGTCAACGCTACAACAATGGCTGTATTCCTGGACCAAGTGCCCCTCTCTCCAAGCTTCGGCTCCGGCGTAAAGCGGATTTCCGGTAACAGGGGACCGCTGACCCCCCGGCCTAGCCCGCAGTTAAATTGTGTTGAAAAGGGTTTTTAAGGTTTTTACACTCTACTTTAAAGGGGGGTTTTATGGAAAAGAAACCTGTTGGGAAAATAACTCACTTCTTTGACAAGATTGGCGTGGCCGTAATAGAGCTCTCGGCCACGCTTAAGGTAGGCGACAAGATTTCAATTGAGGGGCACGAGAACCAGTTTGAGCAGACTGTTGACAGCATGCAGATAGAGCACGAGTCAATCCAGACTGCCAAAAAGGGTCAGGCCATTGGAATGAAGGTCGCGCAGCCGGTGAAGGAAAACGACCAAGTGTTCAAAGTAGTGGAATAGGCAGCTATAAATACTAATTGACGCCAAATCCCATTATGCGTAAGCTTGGGAACCCAAAAAAGAAATCCAAGGGACGGCCAAAAAATAAAACCGGCCGCAAGCAAGTCCCTAATCTTGTTAAGAAAGGCCTTGCCAGGAAAAGGTTTCACTGGTTCGGAAGGCTTATTCCAGTAAAGGCAAAACCAGAAAATAAAAAGCCAGCCACACTGAAAGATCTTAAAAGGCTTGGAGCCGAAGCGAAGCGGCTAGCGGCTGAAGCGGGAAAATATGCAACTGGAAGGGAACGTTTAGCAACAATGAGCAAGCAGCTTGCCGCCACCAAAAAAAGAACAGCGGCCGACAGGAAAATAATTAAGGCTGTTGAGATTCGGAGAAGTGAAATAATGCACCGGGCTAAGACAGCCAAGAAAAACTTGCCTACAGCGCAGGCAACCGCAGAAATAAGGAAACTTACCAGCCTACTTGTTCAATTAGCCAGAAGAGTAAAGCTTGCTAGAGCCAGGCTTGCGGTTCACGAGCCAAGAGAGCAGGAGCTAATTAAAAAATTGAGGGCCCTTTCAAAAGAAAACAGGGCCCTTGGAAAAAAACTTGGTTTGGACCAATAACCTTAAACGTCCTCTATTCCGTTCTCCGTTATTCTGTAGAGCGCTTCGCCGTCAGGCAGGCTCGGACTGTCCACAAGCTTTGCGACCCTTTTGTCTCCCTTGCTTTTTCTTAAATAAATCCTTGTCTTTGAGGCGTGTGCCACAATGTTTCCTCCAACCGGGGCTGTTGGGTCCCCGAACAGGATGTCAGGGCGGGACATAACCTGGTTTGTAACAAGCACTGCAATATTGTTCATTTCCGCAATCTTCATCAGCGTGCGCATGTGCCTGTTTAGCTTCTGTTGCCTTCCAGCAAGCTGACCCCGTCCAACAAATTCAGATCTAAATTGTGCCATTAGCGAGTCCACAATCAAAAGCTTTATGTTCTTCTCCTTGATCATTTCCTCTGCCTTGTCACCGAGCAGCATTTGGTGGTCTGAATTGTAGGCCCTTGCAACAAAAATGTTTTTCAGCGCCTTTTCTTGGTCCAGACCAAGAAACTTTGCGGCCTGTATAACCCTCTCCGGCCTGAAGCTGTTCTCGCTGTCAATGTAAAGGCAATTTCCACCAAGCCCCCCCTTCTCTTTCGGGAGCTGAACTGTAACCGAGGTTACAAAGCACCACTGGCTTTTTCCGGACGCATATTTCCCGTAAATTTCGGTAATGCTCTGCGTCTCAATCCCGCCTCCAATCAATGCGTCAACCTCCTTGCTTCCAGTGGTAATTCTACCAACAAGCTCTCTCTTTTTTGCAAGCTGATCCGCGCTCTCGTAACCCATTTCAAGGGCGTCCCGCGCAGCCTTAATTGCCTTTGCGGAGGTTAGCTCTCCAAGGGCCGCTGCTTCCTGTAACTCCATTGGTGACGCAACTGCAATTGCTTCAAGTGTTTTGTATCCAGCAGCAACAAGTTTTTCCGCTGCCTGTGGCCCGACCCCGGGCAAATCAGTAATGTTCTTTATTTCCTTTCCCATAATAACTCCTCCCACGCTGCAGTTTTTTGAGGCCGGCTTTTGGGAAAGCTTGCCCCCTTACTGTGCGCTAGTAATAGTTTGTTTCAACCCTTTTAAAAGCTTTTTAGAGAGTAGATTTCCACTATTCCAAAAACGAGAACTCTCTGGCGCTGAACTCAAGCTGTTTGCTGAAGCCGTTCATTTTCACAAACCCGTTCACTTTCACCCTCTTCCCCGCAATCGCATCACGCAATTCCGCTACAAGCTGCCCTGCAGTGTTAACCCCAAGCCGTTTCTTCAACTCTTCCCGGTTCATTCCAATTGCCTTTTCCGCAATCTCCCCAAACAGCACTGCATCAATCTCGCCTGTTTCGTCCCTCAGCTTCAGCGAAACAACGGCCCTAATGTCTGGCTTGACCTCTCCACACTCCTCGCACAAATAGCTGCCTTCAGCCGCCTCAAGCTTTTTGCCGCATTTCGGGCAGACATTGAAGCGAAGCTGGCCAGGCAAAACGTCCTCAATTTCCGCATCAACCGCAACAAACCTGTCGCCTTCTTTCAATCCAGCAACCTTCTTCTCCTGCACTTCAATTCCCTGCATTTCAGCAATTCCCGGAAGCTTCTCCCCGTCCTTTGGGGATTTCAAAATTCTTGCCCTGAACCCAAGCTGCAGTTCCACCTCCCTAAGTCCCTTTTTTGTGTAACACCCTTCAATTTTAACTGCTTCGCCGCTTGAAAGCTTTTTCACTTCGCCAACCATTTCGTTCCAGGCGGCTGCCCTAACAATGGCTGTTCCGTCACCAATCAAAAAGTTCACCAGCTTGCCTTCCCGTCCGTCCTTCTCAAAGATCTTCTCCGGAAACACCCTAATTATTCTGCCCAAAACGCTTGCATCACTCTCGCTCTCGGAGAGTTCTTTCAGGGCAACACATTTTTCTTCAGCGGGCGGCAGCCCTGAAACATCAATCTCTGGATTAATCAAGAAATTCCCGTTGTAGGAAAGGTTCAGCTGCGGAATCTCCTTGTAGCTGTTCACATAGCAGTTCTTGAGCAGCAAAACAGTTCCCTTCTCCACATTCTGCTCCTGCAGCCTTGCAACCTCCTTGCCCCAAACAGTCAGCCTTATTTCACCAGTGGAGTCGCCAACAATCAAACTGCACAAAATCCCTTTTTTCCCATTTTTCTCAAAATTCTTTGGGGAAAAAATGTGCTTTGCCCTTGCAAGCACCTCAACATTGCTCATTCCGCCCTTAAGCTGTGAAACCTGCAGCCTCTCAAGCTGCTTTTCCTCCAGCCCAAGCTCTACACCAAGCTCTTTTGCTACCATTAGCGCGGCACCGCTCTCGGTAAGCAGGCCTGCAAATTTCTCCTTTTTCTTCCCAATTAGCCTGTTAACCTCTTCCTCGCTTTTCCCGGAAGAGGAAATGATTTTCTGCAGGGTTTGCTGTAACTCCATTTCAATCAGATATAATTTGCCTGGAAAACTATTTAATTTGGTAGCGCGTTCGCCAAAAAACCCACCATTCGTTATGTATAAGATTTGCTTTTTATTTGTTTCCGCTTATTGTTCTTTTGAATGTTTGAGGCAATAAAACCAAACCTTTTTGTTTTCTACAGCCCGAACCAGGGGAGCAATGCCTTCCTTTTGGTTGGCAAGAAAACCGTGCTGATTGATTCAAGCAGCCAGAACAATAGCCAGGCCCT
The DNA here is from genome assembly GCA_017609945.1 of Candidatus Iainarchaeum sp. Taxonomy (GTDB): domain Archaea; phylum Iainarchaeota; class Iainarchaeia; order Iainarchaeales; genus JAFCCZ01. The sequence continues at coordinate 3,697 of JAFCCZ010000047.1, read as the reverse complement.
TGTTGAGGGCCTTGAGGGGATTGGGGTTAGTGCCAAATCCGTTGATTTGGTGCTTTTCACGCACGCCCACTCAGACCACTTTTCAGGCGCCGCCCCCTTCAAGGCAGCGGAAATGGGAATGCACAAGCTTGACGCCAACTACGTTAACGCAAGGGACCAGATGTACACCGCCTCTGCGATGCTTGGCTCAGACCACTTCCCAAAAATAAAGAAATTTCTTTCCCCTGGCGAAAAAATAGAGTTTAAGCCCTTCAAGCTTGAGGTTATTCACACCCCTGGACACACCCAGGGAAGTGTGAGCTTTTTTGACAAGGCCCAAAAACTGCTGTTTTCAGGGGATTTGCTCTTCAAGGGATGGGTCGGCAGGTTTGACTTGCCGTCCGGAGACAAGCAGGAACTGCTGGATTCAATCAATTCCGTGAAAAAACTCGGCTTTGAAACCCTTCTCCCAGGCCACGGCCTTGTGCTGAAAGAGAAGCAAAGCGAGAATATTGAATTCGCTCTCAAGTCCCTCTCAGGCCCCTTTATATAGGTATTTTTCAACAAATATTTTGGTGGTTTTAATGCAGGACGGAAAGACCTACAAGAAGATTCTTGAAGCCATTGCCAGGGACGGCGGCCTTAGCTTTATGCAGTTAGACCCGCCAAACTATGACATTGAAACCTGTGGAAAGGTCGCAAAGGTGGCGGAGGAAAATGGCCTTGATGCGTTTGCAGTGGGCGGTTCTGTTGGTGCGCAGGGAAAACTGCTCAACGAGGCAATAAAGCAGGTTAAGGAAAACTCCTCGCTTCCGGTAATACTTTTTCCAGGAAACATTGCCACGCTTTCAAGGCACGCGGACGCCCTTTACTTTATGTCAATGCTTAACAGCAACGACCCCTACTGGATTGCCGGAGCGCAAATCGGTGCCTCTTTTCCCATAAAGCAGATGGAACTTGAGGTTATTCCAACCTCTTACATTATTATTGAGCCGGGGGAGGCAGCCGGGTGGGTGGGCCGAGCCCAGCTAATTCCAAGAAACAAGCCCTATCTTGCGGCTGCAACAGCCCTCGCAGGCCAGTACATGGGAAGCAAAATCATCATCCTTGAGTCGGGCGGCGGAGCGCCGCAGCCGGTTCCCCCTGAAATGGTCGCAGCAACCAGGGAACAGATTGATGTCCCACTAGTTGTTGCCGGTGGGGTCAGAACAAAAGAGTTTGCCTACGAAACCATAAAAGCAGGGGCGGACATTGTTCACGTTGGAACAGCGCTTGAAGCCTGCAAGGGCGACCTAACCAAAATGGGCAAAAAGTTCAATGAAATAACCTCCGCGGTCAAAAAGGCCGGAAAGGAAAAGAAGTAATTATTCTTTTCTGAGTTTTGTAACGGTTTCCTTAACCGCTTTTTCCAAGGGAGTGGCGGCTTTCCAGCCCAAAGAATTTATTTTGCCTGTGCTGTAGTAGCGCTCCCTCACAAGCCTTTTCACGTGCTGTGGAAGCACCACTGTTTTCTTGCCGGTTAACTTTGATTTAAGCAGGTAGATTATTGAAAGAACCTTTCCCAGCCCGAGTGGGATTGTTTTCACTTCTCCCTGGACCCCGAGCTCTTCCCTAATCATTCCGTATAGCTTCTTTAGTGTTGGGGCCTCTTCTCCCGCGGCCAGGTAAACTTCTCCAAAGCACTCTTCCCTTGCGAGGACAAACGCAAGGGCTGAAACCAGGTCCTTTATGTAAATTGTCTGGAAGTGGTTTTCTCCGGATCCAATCAGCGGAAAGTTTTTGGAGGCAAGCTTTGCAATCCCTCTCCAGTAATCGTTCGGTCCGAGCACCAGTGCGCTCCTGATTATTGTGATTGGAAGCATTTCCTGGCTTTCCCAAACAATCTTCTCAGCTCTCGCCTTGCTTGTCTCGTACATTGTTTCCGGCGCTATCTCTGACTTTTCACTAACCTTTCCCTTTGCGAGGGCGTGCACTCCCGCAGTACTCAAATAAACAAGCTGTTCAACCCCTTCCTTTGCGCTTGCTTCTACAACGTTATCCGTTCCCTTAACGTTAATCTCAATCATTTCCTTTGGTTTTGTTTCGTCAAGCAGGGCCGCAAGGTGAAAAACCGCCTGCTTTCCCCTAACCGCTTTCTTCAGCTGCCCCAAATCAAGGATATCCTGGCCACTACTTGCGTCAAATCCCTCTACCTCGTGGCCAAGCCTAACCAACTCTTTTACCAGCTCTTTTCCAACAAATCCACTGCTTCCGGTTACCAAAATCTGCATTCTAATCATAGTTCTGTGAACAAATATTTAAATTGATGTTAAATCATCTAACTTACTGGACTTATTGAGGTTTTTTGATTGCACCGTGAAATGATGTTCCTTTACACCAGGGTTAACCGCGACTTTGGGGCAGTTCCAAAGAACGTTAAGACCCTTCTCTTTGGGTTGTTTGTTTACTGCATTGCCTGGGGGATTATTGACCCCTTTCTCGCAATCTTCTTCCACCATGTTATGGGGAACTATTCCTTTGCAGGCCTTCTCTACGGTTTGTTCTTTTTGATTGGCGCAGGGCTGGCAATTCCTGTGGGTGATTTGGCTGACAAGGTGAACAGAATAAAGTTCACCGTTTTCCCAATGCTTGCATACCCCTTGATTGGGTTGCTTTACTTTGCAAGCGCCTTTGCAGGCGGCCTCTCCCTTGCGGTGGTTTTCATTGCAAGAATCTTGCACGGTGTTGGCTCGCTGTTCTGGATAATGACCGACGGCTTTATCAGGAAAAATTCCCCAAAGGGAGAAACCTCTGCCACATTCGGGCTCTACATCTGCGTGTGCAAGTTTGCCTATGTTATTGCCCCCTTGTTCAGCATTCCAATAATCCTCTTCCTTGGTTTAACGGACCAGTCAATCAACTGGCTGTTCCTTGTTCTGATTCCGTTCCCAATAATTTCAGCCCTTCTCATTTTCAGAATAAAGGACCAGGGCATGCCAGTAACGGCCGCGGTTAACGAGGTGGTGGTAAAGGACGGGGTTGTAAAGAAAGAACTGCAGGACCTCAGACAAATGGGCGTTGCAGGGGGCTTCACCGTTCTGCTCGGCTTTTTCCTAAAGGCGATTGAGGCAATAATTCTTTTCCTTATCCCACTTTACGTGGCTTCCCTAAACCTTAGCCTGGTGCAGATCGCAATTATTTTCTCAATAATTAACATTCCTTACCTTCTCTCGTTCTTTTTCGCCGAAATAGCTGACTCCTGGGGCAAAATTAACGTAATTTCCCTTGGCTTTTTGTTAACTGCTTTCTCCCTTGTTGCGATCGCCTTTATCCCGGTAACCTCCGGGGCGTTTTATGTGGCCTGCTTTGCCCTTGGGTTAATTCTTGCATTCATTCGCCCGGCGGTAAACGGCTTAATTACAGACATAACCCCCCGCATTAAGGAGGGCGAAATGACCGGGCTCTTCACAACAGTTTTGAAAATCGGGGGCTTTGTTTCTGCCCTGACTTTGGGAATTCTCTCAGACTTCTTTGGCCTGGCTTTTCCGTTCATTCTCTTCGCCGCGCTGCTTTTGGTAATGTCGGCAGTAACCTACTCGATTAAAAGAAAAATCGTTGTAAGAATCTAATACTTTTCTAATCAAATCACCTCCGTCTTAGTGGAATTTTTTCTCATTTCAGCTGTTTTTTCTCGGCTTAAACCGTTGCCTTCGCTTTGCTCAGGCAAAGGATTTAATGC
>JAFCCZ010000004.1 GCA_017609945.1 Candidatus Iainarchaeum sp. | reverse complement strand
GGAGAGCCAAAAATTGAATATCTTGGGATTTTTACTCCTGCCGGCGGAACGGCAAGGTCCTTTGAGTCAGGCCAGCGCTATATCATGAAATTCAAGTTCAGCGTGCCGCACACAGAAAACTATGACAGCGGGGGAATTCATTTCAGGGTGGGAAACGAAAAGCTTCTTGCAAACGACCCGCTGATAATAAAGGAAGTAATTGTGGGAAACTCAAACGCACCGCTGAAGGGAACAACCTTCAGCCCGCCAAAGGGCTATGAACAGGACCTGAAGAACTTGACTGAGGGGGACGCGAAATGGGTAAACTTTGGGTGGTCAGACATTGAGGCAGGAAATTACTTCTTTGGGGTGGAAGTAAGGGTTAAGGGACAGGTAACGCCAAACACCCTGCTGCCAATGCATTATCGGGCTTGGGCAAAGCCAAGCGCAAACGAGGTTACAAGGGACCCTTATGACAGCACTCTGGGAGTGCAGGAGAGCACGTCCTCAAAGCAGGCCCTCTACGCAAAGGCCTACTACCTTGAATACTATGAGGCAGAAACAGTGCAGTGCGACGAAGAGTTCTGCTATAGTGGAGAATGGGTTCTTGACGAAGACCAAGGGCTTTACATTTACAGGCCGTACAGGGTCAGAATTAGCGCACCGCACAAATTCAACTTTGTGGTCTCAAACAACAGCGACACAGTGTATGAGAACAGCAAGCTCTACATCACAAGCCTTGAAGGGAGCATGCAGATAAGGGGATACGAAATCCAGGATGCAGAGGCAAGAACCGTTAAGGCGGAAAACATAAGGGTTTCAAAGATTGAGGACATTGAGCTTGGAAGCTTTACAAGGGGCAAAACAATCAATGCCCAGCTGGACTTCACTCCAAAGGAAATCGGCTCAGACTACTTTGAAATAAAGATTATAGCGGACGGAAAGGTTGTCTTCCAGAAAGACGTTTACTTCAGCTTAGAATCACAGCTCAACATGCTGATTGAGGTGGAGCCAGACCTGCTCCCCTCCTACGTTGAGTTCCCGCTTGTTGCAACCGTTAAGGAGGTTGACGAGGACGGGCGGGCCCTGGAGCTGGAGGACGCGCTGGTAATCGTCACAAAGACGGCCGCAGACAGGAGCGAGGAAACCTGGACAGCGCAGAGCAATTCTCTTGGAAAGGCCTCGTTTACAATTCCCGCTTCGCCAGCCGGAACAAAGATAACTGTTGAGGCTGAGAAGCCGGGATACTCTGCGGAGCCGGTCGTACTCTACATTGACGCAAACGTTCTGAAGTTTGACCCGGCAAAGATTGTTACCGCCCTCTCAACAAGGGACCAAACCGAGGAAATCATTTTTGAGAGGATACAAAATCTTATCCCCAACGATCTCAAACTGATCAATACGCAGATAAAGGGTTACTTTAAGGGCCTGCTTGACGAAACCACAATGGAAAACTACCTTGCCCAGTTCAGGGGCCTTGAAATTAAGGAAATGAGAACAGTTGAAAGGGAACTGTTCAAGATAAAGCTGAGTGAGAACGCTTCAGTGCTCTTGAAGAGGACCGACAGCGTGGAGGGAGAATTCTGGCTGACCTTCAAGAACGAGGAGGCAAGCGTTGTATACGACTTTGTTGTCCCAATGAAGGTAAACGTTGCGATAAGCGGGCTTCCGCAAACAGAAAACTGCCTTGTGATAACAAAGGGCGAGTGGACAACCGTTACCCAGGGCAATGCAGCAACCCTTGAGTTTGAAGTGCAAAACAACTGCATGAGCGACGGAAAGTTTTTGCCGCTTGACAGGATTGTTTCAACCATTGAGTGGACAAGCGACATAATGGGAAACGTTGAATTAAGCCTGACCGATTCGCAGACAGGGGAAACAAACATTGAGACACTCAAGCCAATCATTCCTGCAAGGCTGTTTGAGAACGTGCGGCCTGAGAGCGTTTACTATGGCCTGCTAACCTTCACGCCATTCCAGGGGTATTTGGGCGATGACGCGAAATTCAGGGTTTACATTGACGGCCAGATGTTTACAGGGGCAGGAGACGGCTATGAGAGTGTTGGCTCAAGCCCTGAATACATCAACTCCAAAATAAGAATAATCAACCTTGACAGCTGCATTACCTATGAGGGGGCCGAAACGGTTGTTGTGGTGTCCTCTGCGGAGGGCGCAAGCGCAACTTTTACGGTAGACGTAAGCGATTGCGGGAACACCGCGGTTGACATTTCGCTCTGCAGGCAGGACCCAAACTGCAGCGGGGGGGCAGAGGGCGGAATAACGGTTACCCCGCTTTCATTCACCCTAAGCGAGGACAAGCCAACCCAGGAAGTTACAGTAATGCCGCAGTCCATTCCTGGAATGTACGGAATTGGGGTTGACGTAAGGCCGCCGGGGCACTCATACCAAAGGGTAAGAAACCTTGACATTTTAATTGAGCCCGGTTCAAACAGCGATTTTCTGCTTGACAAGTACGAATTCAGCGTCAAGGGAATCGGGTCAAGTGACCAGGCAAAGCTCACAAACAAGGCGCTGAGCGAAACCGTCTCTGTTGACGCGAGCGCCTGCGACTGGGGCACGGCGGAAGATGAAGGAATGTTTGACGCACTCCTGGGCGCAGGGCTGGGCGCGGCAGTTGGAGCGCTAATGGGAATGGAGCCAGCCATGAAAGCGGCGAGTGCCGGAATGAAGGCAGGAGCACTTGCAAAGGATGGAGTGATCAGGGGAGCGACCGATATCGCGGGCACGACAATGGACTTTGCAAAGAATACTTTGAGTGTTGCCCAATCTGCCCTTGACAGCGTAAAGAATGTTAAGGACACGGTTGAAGCCGCAAAGAAGGCAATTGCCGCTGAGAAAAAGACGTTGGACGCACTGTTTTTGACGCAAGCTGCTTTGGTTGATACAGCTTGCTGTACGGGAATTGCTACTCCAGCAGCTGAGACGGCCATAGCTGAAACAACACTTGTTGGAGCAGCAATGGACACCTGCCTGGACACCGCAACAAATTACGTTTCTATGGCTCAAGACGCAACAAATATGGTAGGCAACGCAGCAGATATTGCTTCAGAGGCCTCTTCAATTTCAGACGCCGCGATGAAGACCGCGGCACCAAAGGGGGCGGCTGGCGTGTCCTCAGCTCACAAGGCAGCCATAAGCGGCTATACCAGCGCAAAGGAAGCAGAAGAGGCATCAAAGATAGCGGCAGGAGAAGCAACCAGGCTCTTCGGGGAGGCAACAGAGATTGGAGGAGAGCTTGCCAATAATGCGGCAGATATAGCAACACAGGTTGCGCTTGACGAAACAGTGTACAGCCAAGCAATTACTATAATAGCCGCAACCCCGTGCGCCTGCATACCAACCAAGTGCGGACCATGCGCAGCAGCAAAAACAAAGGCAGTAACTACTTTGGAGGCTGCCCTGCAAAAATATGTAGAAACAGTTACTGCGGAAAAGGTCGCAATTACCACTGCCCTTGATGCCTCTCTTGGTATGATTAACTTTGCTTTAGATGGCGCTATGGGACTTAGCAATTTGATGGCTAATCAAACCAGTGCAATAAAATCTCTGGGCGACGCAACTGACAGCACAAAGCTAATGGGGGAAATTACTGAGGCTGCCTCAAATTCAGCAAGCTTTGACTACGGCACATTCTTTGGAATAATTGGAACTTATTCAATGCTTGGGGCAATTGCAGGGGCAATGCTTGCAATGCTCATGGGAGACGACCCGTGCGAGGAAAGGGTTGTTAACACCCTAATGGATTACGTTATGAACCTTAAGGACGACGGCCTGCCAATTGGTTTGGACAAGGCTGGGCTGAGCGCGGTCTGGGAAACGGAGGACGCAAAGATATTTGGGGACTATGCCACGCAGGAAGTTGGGGTGGTGTTCAGAAATGATTCCATTGGGCCGGGAGAACCGACTTACTCCACCGCCACAATCAGCGCGAGAAGGCACCATCACGCAGATCCCACAATAATAGAGCTTGGGAACAGCAACTTCGGGCCCTTCAATGTGCCTGACGACACAGTTGAAACTTACTCGCAAAAGTTCCACCTGAAGTTCAACACAAAAACCATTATTGAGAAGATTCCTCAGTACAGGCCGGAGTCAGGCTGCCTGCAGGGCACAATGCTCGGGGCAACCGGTGAAGAGGCACTGCCTGACGTAAAGCTCAACTGGACATGGAATGAAGAGCGCGGAATTGGAGTTGACGGCTGCCTGGCAAATGACGAGGGAGTGTACTGTGACGCAACACAATTCAGCATCATGATTGCAAAGAGGGTGAAGAGGTTAAGCGACTTCCTGTCGGTAAACAACTTTGCCTGCCCCCCAAACCCGGCAATTGAAGAGCTTGCCCGCGAAATAGAGGAATACAACAACAGGCTTGAGGAACTGGGCCTGCCGCCAATCGTAATTTCCGATGTCCCTGATTGCTGGATGCCGCACTCAACAGTGCTGTTTGACGGAAAGCCTGCATTGCTTTACTTCATTGAGGCGGACCTAGATAACGTGAATTGGACAGACCAAGTGCCGGACATTGACAGTTTGAAGAAACTGCTGCACTTCAAGGCAAAGCTTATGAAAGACGGATACAGCGAGGACTTCCAAGAGGACTTCACAGACTTCTACGTTACAAAGAGCTTCTATGACGCGCCGGACTGGTTTTCTGACACTCCAACCAACAAGTTTTCGGATTACTTTGGCAGCACCGAAAATTTGAGGTTCAAGACAAGGTACATCGGGCAAACGGATTTGCCTTCGGCTGGAATCTACGAGATACTGCTTGCGGTTACCTTTGAGGACGATGAATGGAGGTTCTTCTACAACAACCAGCCGACGGCAAAGGTTGTGGTGGACATGCATCTTGTTGAAAACCCTTACCCGGACTCCATATTCTATTACCTGCCGTTCAACGGGGGCATTGGAGCGGACAGTTCAGACGGAAGGATTGGTTACGGCTTGGGTTACTTAAACAACGGCAACGAGTTCAGGATAAAAACAGAGCTTGGTTCACTAATTGATACGGACGAAATCCCCGGCTCAACGACAGTTGGGCTGCTTAACACTGATACAATTTACGGTTTCAAGAACATTAACTCGCTTGCCTCAAACAGGGGAATGATTATGAAGGTTGAGAGGGGCACAAGCCAGAACGAAAACGATTTGCTGTTCTACCCGCACTATGCGACCCCTATTGTGATGAGAATAAGTGCAGAGGCAACGGACGAACAGTACAGCGCATTCTTTGAGCTGATTGAGTCAACACAGCCGCGTGAAACCGGCGCCAACCTGAGCTTTTGGACAGGCGCAGGCCAGTGCCTTGACTTTACCGGAATCCCGGTGTTTGAGAAATTCAACAACACCCCTGACAGAGAGGGAACGTCAAACGACAACCTTGTTTCCTGGCAGTTTGTTTACGCTCTGGACTGGGAGAAGGTTGAAAAGAACGGAGAGGTCTTCCTGAAAACAAATATGTACAGCCCGATTAACGGTTCCTACTCAATTAGGGGAGTTTCCCCCGGAATTGGATTTATTACGCCTGACAGCGCAATGGCGCAAAACATTGAACTGAAGGGAGTTTCAGGAATGGCCTACAACAGCAAGGACGCGTCCTCCTCTGTTACGGAGTTGAGTGAGCTGTTCTCCCTTGTGAGGGCGGAACAGGTGTGTGTTACGGATTCGGGCTCAAAAACCATGTTCTGGTGGAACCCAAAGGCCCTTTACGAAGCAGAGGGTGATTACACAAGCATTAGCAAGCTTGAATCAGGGCTTATTGCAGGCCAGAGTTGTATGGGCTACGGCAACTAAATAGGCCCCGGGGAAAACCATTTTAAAGCAGTAAATGCATTATGTATTGCATGATTGACCTGCCCTTGCTGTTCTTTGTGTTTGAGTTCTTCGGTGACATGATTTTCGTGCTGAAGATTTTTGTACTGCTTACAATAATTTCCTTTGTTATAAACCATTTGGGAAAGGGCCCGCTTTCAATTGTGCTGGTGATTGGGTTCTCGTACTTTATGCTGTTTTCGCCGTTTGCTTGGTTCTTTGAGTGGACCTATGTGCTGATGATGCTCTTGCTGATGGGCGCGGCCGGAATCCTGATTGACTTCTTCTTCGTTGGAGGGGGAACCGGGGGCGGCGAAGCAAGCCCTATGAGTAGCGGAGCGGATTTGGCCAAGAGGACTGCAATGGCCCACAAGGCAGGGGCGGCGGGCATGGTACAGCGCTTTAGGGGAAGATAAACATGAACCAGAACGGAAACCTTGTAGTAATCATAATCCTTGCCTTTGTAGTGCTTGCCCTGATTCCACCGATTATAATGATACTTTTCCCGATTGCGGACATAGTAATGCGCATAATTCTCGCGTTAATAATCTTTATGACTGTCAGGGGGTACATTGGGGACAGCCCGCTTTCCCTGGTAATTTCCGGAATCTTGATTTACTTCCTTGTAATAAAGTGGGCCCTGTTCACGGCCTCAGCTTACATTTTCCTGTACTTCCTGCTGAGCTTTTCCTTCCTGTCTGTCATAGTTTGGGGAATTGGCATGAATTTGAGGAGATAGAAAGGAATTTAATGGTAAAAAGGCATAGATTTATTGGAGAAAGGTAACATGGCTGACATGATTGAAAACCTGAGAATAGTGCTTTCCCTGTTTTACACGGTCTGGCTGTTCAGCTGGGGAAAGAAGGCTCTGGGAAGCGCAAAGCTTGCAATCCTTTTTGCGGTAATAGTTGTTTACCTTACCTTCATCCAGTTCCCGGACCTTGTGTGGGTTCCGGTAATAATCTTTCTGGTGGCAGTAGTTGGTCCAACATTCTTTGAAAAGGTTAAGACGTTTGAATAGGTGATCAAATGGACTTGTTCAACCTGATGATTACCCTGATTCTGATGATGCTTGCCCTGCAGTTTGGCGAAAACTGGCTTGTAATAGCAGTTGTTGCAATAACAATCCTTACAATGCGGGACCTCAAAGCAACAGTAGTGCTCTTGATTGCGGCAGGCGTGCTCTACTTTGCAAAGGAAAGCCTTGACCCCTACTGGCCGTTTTTGTTCTTTGGACTGATAATCCTCGCGCTTTTGATGGGCGCAGGAGGCGGCGGGCAGGGGGAACAGCAGGCCGAATACTACAGCCCTGATATGTACTCAGGCCTAATGGGCGGAGGCGGGGGATTTTGAAAGCGGCAGTTGCAATATTTCTGCTGTTTGCAGCCGTCTTTTTTGTCTGGTATGACTTGCTGCTTGTTGGAATAGTCTGCCTTGCCCTGGGAATCTACCTTATGGTAAGCGGGCCGGCCAAATCGTTTGGCTCTGAACTAATTGTAGAGCTTGAGGGGGCAGAGGGCCAAATTCCGGACAAGGCAGTTTGGGAAGAGGGATTGAAGGCAGTTGGAGGGATGCTAGGTGAGCAAACCTTTTCAGACAACGAAAACGGGGTTAATATAAAGGCCGTCAATGTCACAAAATACAAGTTCAAGCCAAGAAAGGTTGCTGACGCAAGCAAGAAAACAGGAAGCCTATTCAAAAAGCTTTTTGGATAGGGGCTTTTTGGGCAAGGGAAACAAATCAGAGCTTGTTGAGAATTTTTTTGTTCACTTCAAGAACCTTTTCCATTAGGTCCTTTGTGGCCATGTTGATTGCCTTCAAATCAGCTATCTTTCTCTCAATGCCAGTAATCCTGTGCTCGAGAACAGATAGCTTTTGGTCAAGCTCTTTGTTGGCAGGCATTCCAACAGAGGAAATTTTTTCGTGAAGCTGGTTAACGTTCTGCTCCATGTCCCTGAGCTTTGAGTGCTGTTCCTCAAGTGTTGCGTCCCTTGTTGTTTCGCGCAACTCCCTCTCGTCCTTTTCGTCGGAAAGGTGCTGCTTTACCTTTTTGGCTGTTTTTTCAGCAATCTTTTCGTGGTCTGCCTCATCTGGCTTGGCGGTGGAGGGAGAGGAACTGCCCTTGGCCTCGGCCAGATACTGCTTAATCTCGTCCTCCTTAAGGCCAATGTCCTTCAGGGTAGTGATTATTACACTTTCGTCTATTCCACTGGAACTCATCTTCTTAATTGTTTCAAGCACCACTTCCCTGTTAACCATTCAAATCAAGCCCATAATTTTAAGTATAATATAACGATTACATATATAAATAAGTTCTCGTTAATGTGTAGTGGTTAACATGGATTTCAAGCTAAGCGAGGGGCCATGGAAACAGCTCTTTAGTGGGGTTTTTGAGGAATACGGGCTGGAGATTTACTCCAATCCCGAATCCCTGGTTCTTGTGGCAATCCTTGAAAAAGAGGGGGACGCTGTAAAGGGTGCGGTTATAGAGGTCTTTAAAGTGTTTCACGCAGAGGGGGAACTGCACGGCTTTGTTGAGACACTTCCAAGAGAAGTTTTAACCATTTCAAAGCACAGCGAAAGGGAAACCGTGCAATTCTTTATCCTTGGCTCAAAGCCAGGCTACGCCGAATACTCTCAGGACCAATTTTCAGACGAAGTTGACGAAATGATAAAAAGAATAAAGGCAAGCACAAAGCTTTTGGGGGATGTAAGCAAGGCATACGATTTGAAGCTGCAGGAGCTCCACACCTGCTCCGAGCCCCTGAAGCAGGCCTTTTTCTCACAGCCACTGATGGTTCCACTGCTGACATCAGCGTTAAACCAGCCAGGCGCAGGGGGCACAAAAATCAGGCCATCAAAAACTGTCGGGCAGGTAGAGAATATTATTGTGACCGCCCTAAGTGACAAAACAGAGTTTGGAGAACTTCTGCTTGGAATTACAAAAGAGGGCAGGCAGGTAAAAGAACCCCTGAGCCTATTTAGCTCGACCATTGTTGAAAACGGAAGCAGGGGCGAGAGGGCACATGCCCTGCACATTCTTGCCGAGGCCGCGCTCCTGTCAAACCTGCCAACAGTCATAATAGACTGGGACAATTCGTTCAATGGCCTTGGCACCAAAACGTCCAAAACGGAGGAACTGGAAAAATACAAAGTTGGCATAGTTCCAATTGGGTTTCCGGCAAAGGAGTTCAAAGTGCTGGCGGAAATTAAAGTTGACCTCACTGTTGTGAACGGGGAAGGGCTAATGCAAGCCTTCGGCGTTGGGGAAAGCGTTGCGGGAAAGGAAATTGAGAAAACTATAGAGCTCCAAATGGCAAAATCCCTGGAAGAGACAGCAGTTAGGATCAAGGACAAGCCAACCAAAGGGGAGTTCAACGAGTTCCAGCGAAACAGGGCAAAAAGGCTATTAAAGCTTATGGATTTGCGCTACCCGGGATTGTTCAACGGGCCAAACGATATAAGGGAAATAAGCAAGGGCTGGATAAGGGGCCTTGGCAGAGCAGGGATAATTTTAATGGGCAATCAGGATGAGAGGGCCTCGCTGATGGTTGTAAACAGCCTGATAAAAGGGCTTCTCAATTACTACAGAAAACAAGGCAGTTCAAAGCAGCTTAGGGGCCTTCTGATTATTCCACAGGCCAAAAGGATAATGCCAAGAACTGCAGAAGACAAGTTTGTCAAGGAAATTGTTGCCGGACTGGTGGAAATGCAGAGGTTTGGAGTGGGCTTTGCGCTCGGGGTGGAAAAGGACATAGACCTTTCGCCTGAAATTGTGAAGGCAAGCGCTACAAGGATTGGGATTGTGAAGGGAAACGATGTGGGAATTCAGATGAGGGGCAGGAAAAATTACAGGGTTCTGCTTCGCCCAGGCCTAAGCGAGTGCAGCGAACTAGAGGTTGAAAAGAAGTAGCCTCAGGCTTTCTTTTTTCTGGAAATTTTCGCGTCAATAAGTTCCTTTACCTGTTCAAGTGTTGCGAGCTCAAGCGGGTTTATGCTGTCAATAACATACTTAACTTCCTTGAGCTGCTCTTCAGAGGCAACCCCGTGCTTCAGCGAGGAAAGCTCGGCCTGAAGCTCGATTACCTGCTTGCTGAGATCTTCAATTCTTGCCTCGGCCTCAACCGAAATTCCCGAACCGTCCTTGCTTGAGCCAATCTGCCCGGAAGCTATTTTTTCCTCAAGGGTTTTGAACTTCTTGTTGAGCACAATCAGGTTTCTTCCAAGAATCTTTTCGTTCCTAACCAGGTACTTCATCTTCTGGCTGATTATTAGAATGCTGCTGTTCAGGGCACGCAAGTCCTCCCTGAACTGCGTAAAAATTGTTGCCGCCTTCTTTGGAATCTTCTTCTTTCTTGAACCTGTCCTTTCTCTGGCCATTGCATCAGCTTTTTTAGTTTACAGGAATGGGAATCTAATTATAAATAAGTATTGATACTTAAAAATATAACGTATGGCTTCAAAGGTAGTTTGCGGGGTTTTGCTTGACGTTGACTATGTTGACAACGGGAAAAGCTCCCAAATAAGGCTTTTTGTAAAGGCTGAAAAGGAAATAAAGGTATTCTTTGACAGGGCCTTTCACCCGTATTTTTATGCAGGGGTTTCGGGAAAGGGGGCGGCCAAAGAGATTGAAGGGGAAAAATTCAGCGAGGGGGCAAGGGCCCTCAGGGTTAAACAGGGAACTGGAGACACGTTAAAGGTTGAATTTGCAAGGGTTGCAGAGCTAACGGTTGCAAGAAAGGAAATTAAAGAGCTTAAATTTGTTAACGAAATTTTTGAGTACGATATCCCGTTTGCAAAGCGCTACCTTCTGGACAAGCAGCTTGAGCCGCTGAACGGAATAGAGCTCAGAGTTGAGGGAGACGAGATAAAGGAAGTGAAAACCTTTGACGAACCCTCCCCAAATCTGAATTATGCCGCCTTTGACATTGAAACCCTTTCCCCGGGGAGGTTCAGCAACCCTGAAAAGGACCCAGTGCTAATGATTTCCCTCTTCAAGGGAGGGAAGGGAAGGCTTCTCACGACAAACAATAAACTAAAGGGAAGCAGGGGAGTTGAGGTTTTTGCCGGCGAGAAAGAAATGATCCAGGGCCTTGCGGAGTTCTTGGAACAAGAAAAGGTTGACGTACTGGTGACCTACAACGGCGACAACTTTGACCTGCCTTACCTAAAAGACAGGGCAAAGACCCTTGGATTCAGACTGCAGTTTTACCCGGTAAATGAGGGGCCAAGCATTAGAAACGTTGGAAGGGACAACAGGGCAAGGCTGCATGGGATACAGCACCTTGACGCATACCAAATGCTGCGCTTCCTAAACCGCTTTGGGGTGGTAAACCTTGTGAAATTTAACCTTGAGTCGGTTGCCCTGTCGCTGTTTGGCGAGGAAAAGAACAAAATAACGGCCGAGGAAATAAACGAGATTTGGAAAACAGGGAAGGGGCTGAAAGACCTTGCTAAGTACTGCATTGAGGACAGCGAAACCGCGCTGAAGATTGCGGAAAGATACGCGCCACTAATGGCGGAGATAAGCAAGCTCGTAAAACAAACGCTCTTTGAAACAGGAAGAAGCAGCGCTTCAATGCTGGTGGAGTATCTCCTGATGAACAAGGCAGTTGTTGAGAAAAAGATCGCGCCAAACAAGCCAAGCGATGAGGAAACAAGCCAGCGAATAATGCAGACATTTAAGGGAGGGTACGTAAAAGAGCCAATTCCCGGACTGCACGAAAGGCTTGCGGTACTGGACTTTTCTTCACTGCACCCAAGCATAATGATCTCCCACAATGTGAGCCCCGAGACCCTTGACTGCAAGCACAAGGAATGCAAGAAGAATATGGCGCCAAACAACCACTGCTTTTGCACAAAGCGGGAGGGATTCATCACAGGAATCCTAAAAGAGCTCTTTGAAACCAGGATGGAAATCAAAAAGCACTTAAAGGCCCTTAAGAGAAAGGGAAAACAGGATTTGCTGCTTGACGGAAGGCAGCACGCGCTGAAAATTTTAATGAACTCCTTCTACGGCTACCTAGGGTACGCAAGAAGCAGGTGGTTTTCAAGAGAGTGCGCCTCAGCGGTAACCGCATGGAGCAGGCGCTATGTGCAAGAGGTTCTGGAAAAAGCGGAGAAGCAGGGGTTCAAAGCCCTTTATGGGGACACAGATTCAGCGTTCTTGATAATGCCCAAGGAAAAAAAGGAAAAGGACGTTGAAGAGTTTGTTGAAAAAATAAACAAATCACTACCAGGCGTAATGAACCTTGAACTGGAGGGATTCTTCAAGCGCGGAATCTTTGTTACAAAGGAGTCGGGAGAGGGCGCAAAGAAAAAGTATGCCCTGATCGACTATGACAACAACCTGAAAATTGTTGGCTTTGAGTATGTGAGAAGGGATTGGTCCGGAATCGCCAAAGAGACCCAGAGGCAGGTTATTGCCGCAATACTTGAGGAAGGCCACCCCGAGAAGGCAGCGCAGATTGTAAAGAAAACAATTGAAAGGCTGCGCAGCGGGAAGGCAAAAAAAAGCGAACTCGTTGTTTTGACCCAGCTCAAGAGACCGATTGAAAAGTATGTTGCAATTGGACCGCACGTTGCGGCAGCGAAAAAGGCCATTGAAAAGGGAAAAAGCATGGAGGTTGGAAGCGTTATTGCCTATGTGATAACGCGCTCCGGAAAAAGCATCAGCGACAGGGCCCAGCTTGAAGAGTATGTAAATGAAGGAAATTACGATTCAGAATATTATATTGAAAACCAGGTTGTGCCGGCAGTAATAAAGATAATGAGAGAGCTTGGATACAGCAAACAGGACCTAATACACGGTGGAAAACAGGCAAAGCTAGGGGCGTTCTTTGGCTAAAATTGCCGGAAAAAAGCGAGTTTTTTAACCTTTTTCCAAGATAAAATCATAAATTAAGGATGATTACTGTGGAAAGCGAACAGGCTAAAAAGTACCTTAAAGCTGGTGAAATTCTGGGAAAACTGCAGAAAAAAGCCAGAAAAGACGCAGTTTCAGGCAAAAAACTGCTGGATATTGCCTTAAATGTTGAAAAGGGCGTGAAAGAGGTATCCGCAGGGAAGGCAGAGCTTGCTTTTCCCGTAAATTTGAGCCTAAATGAGGCGGCAGCCCACTACACCCCAAGCCAGGGCGATGAAACGGTTTTGAAAGACAAGGACTTGCTCAAGGTAGACATTGGGGTTCACGTTGACGGATTTATTGCAGACGCCTCATTTTCAGTAAACCCAAGCAATGACTGGGCCGGCCTTATTGAGGCAAGCGAGCTTGCTTTAGAGAACGCTCTCAGCATGGCAAAACCGGGCGTTGAAATTGGAAAGATTGGAGCGGAGATTGAGAAAACAATCAAGAGCAAGGGATTCAATCCGATTCAAAATCTTACAGGCCACGGCCTTGCGCAGTACGAAACACACGCCGCTCCAAGCATTGCAAACATTGCAAACAACGACGACAGGGTTTTGGAGGAAGGCTTTGCTTACGCATTCGAGCCCTTTGCAACAAACGGAGAGGGGTTTGTGAGAGAGTCGGCGCAGTCTGAAATTTTTGCAATTGACGAGCCAAAGCAGGTGAGGAACCGCTACGCAAGGCAAGTGCTGGCATTTGTTTTGGAGAAATATAAAACCCTGCCCTTTGCCGAGAGATGGATCTGGGAAAATATAAAAATGAACGAATTCCAGAGAAAGATCGCGCTAAGGGAACTGCTGAAAGCAAAGTGCATTAAAACCTTCCCGGTCCTGAGAGAGCAAGCGGGCAGGGTTGTTTCCCAAGCAGAGAACACAATACTGCTTTTTGATGGAAAGGCAACAAGGCTTGTAAAATAAACCAAAACGAATTTGGTAACAGTAAGCCTAATTAACCACTTTGCCCTTAAAAATTAGCGATGTTACCGACCGAAATAAAGCAAGAGCACATTTTGTCCGCCGCAATATTCGTTTCAACGTTTGTTGCAGCATTCCTATTCAGCACAGTGTTCACTGTTGACCTGCTATTCAGCTTTGAACTGCAGGAAATATTTGAAAAGGTGACAAGCCTTGCTTTCATACTGTTCCTCATTGTTTCGCCGGCAGCAATCGCGCTAATTACAATGTTTGGCAGAAAAACGGAAAAGAAAATGGTAATGGCCTTTTCGCTGGGGGCAAGCGCCACGGCCCTGATAATTGCAAACCTTGTGTTTCCCGCACTCCAGGGCCTTGCAGTGGTACAAATTTTATACCTGGTTTCAATCCCAGTGATGATTGAAACGGCGTCACTAAAATTCAACGAGCTAAAGAAGTGGGTTGCCCCGCGAACCGCAATGAGCGCAAGCAAGCGGGCAATAATGTTTACAGGAATCGGAATTCTGGTGCTTTCGGCAATGGTAATAATCCCCCAACAGGAGGAATTTGTGCAGAAAATTGAAATGAAGGTTCTGGAGCCGGTGCTTGCGGGCAACAAACTGCAGGGTCAGGCAACTGACTCCATTGCAGACCTCATAGTCAGAAGCCACAGAATGCAAATGGCCGAAATCACTTCGCTTCCAAACTTTTCCTTGCTCGGGGAAAGCGAGGACGAAAACGCGAAGCTTTTTTACATGCAGATGCTTTCACTCCAATCTGAAATGAACAAAGGGGAGTTCAGTGAAAATGTCAGAAATGAAATGAAAAGCGGGCAAGACCCGGTTGACCCAAAAGAAATTGTAAAGCTCGCAAAAGAGGCAATTCCTGAAATGCAACTGGTTGAGCAGCTGGCCTGGCTGATTTACGGGCTGTTGCTTGCATCCGGGCTTTCCTTCATTGGAAGCTTTATTATAACCCCACTTGCAATGCTTTACGCCGCAATCATTGAAAAGACACTAATTAAATAATTTCGGAAGCGAATTCCTTCAAATGTCCCCGTGGTGTAGTGGATAGCATACAAGCTTGCGGAGCTTGCGACTCGAGTTCAATTCTCGGCGGGGACGCTAAGGAACTTTAAAAACTCTTTCGCAAAGAGAGTTCTTTAACGCAGGGGTTTCCGAGCGGTCAAAGGAGCCAGGTTCAGGGCCTGGTGGCTTAGTGCCTTCAGGGGTTCGAATCCTCTCCCCTGCATTTGATTAGAAACCAAAATCGTGCCCTTTCAAGCCAAGCTCTTTGGCCATTTGGAGCATTTCCTCTTGCACGCTTTTGTTAACCGGAACTCCCCTGTCAAAGTAGATTGGCTTGAGGCGATTTATTCCATGGGAATCAATTCCCCTTTTGTCCGCGGTAATTAATACATTGGCGCAAATTTTTGCATCCTCTTCAGGAACGCCCAATCCCTTAAATATGTCTGCCATGAATTTTTCCATTAGGTCAAAATCAACCCAAACACAGTCTTCGTGGTTTGCACCGGCTTTAGAGGAAATCATCGTAGTAAATATCTGAAAAAAACATTTATTAACCTCATTGAAGTTATTTGTTGCAATGCCTGCAATGCTAATCAAGCTTGGAAAAGAGGACGTAAGGGTTGTTCTCAGGGATTTGGGAACAATAACCGAGTGGAGCAGTTTAACGTTTATTGTGCCCCTGCTTGTTGCCCTCTTCTACTTTGAAAGCGTTTCAATTGTTGTAAACTACGTTATTGCTGGTGCGATTGCCTTTGCAATAGGGCTTGTTCTAAAAAACGCTTTTGCCCCAAAACTTGAAACAGACTTAAAGCACGCTTTTCTAACCGCTTCACTCTTCTGGCTGCTTTACTGCGCTATAGCCGCAGTCCCGTTCGTTTTAACACAGGGGATGCCATTTGTGCACGCTTACTTTGAGTCCATGTCCGCACTTACCACCACTGGATTAAGCGTAATGCGATTCAGCATTGACTTCGCGCCGAACTCAATTGTTTTCTGGCGAAGCTTTCTTTCATGGATTGGGGGCGTGGGAATTGTAGTGCTTGCCCTAACCGGCGTGTTAAGCACCTACAGCAGGGCAAGCAAGCTGAGCGTGGCAGAGGGGCGGGAAGAGAGGATAAAGCCAAACCTCAAGAACACGGTTAAGGAAATCTGGAACATTTACATTGGATTAACCATCTTTGGAGTGCTGTTGCTTTACCTAAGCGGAATGGGCCTGTTTACTGCAATAAACTACAGCATGTCTGCAATAAGCACAACCGGCATGGACATTACCTCGCAAGGGCTTGCCGGGGCTCACAGCCTTGCAATTGACGCAAGCCTTGTAGTGATAATGCTTTTGGGCGCAATCTCCTTCAGCGTTCACTACCTTGTGATGAAGAAACGGAATTTTGGGCTGCTGTTGCACGACGCGGAATTCAAAACAATGGTTCTTCTGGGCCTGCTTGCAACTGTAATGATTCTGCCAAAAATGATGCTCTTGTACGGAAGCAATATTGTGGGAATAAACCAGGCCTTCTTTCACGCATTTTCCGCACTCACCTGTGGGGGATTCTCGCTTGTCACGGCAGCAGACGTAATGAGGTGGGACGACTTCATAAAGCTGGTTTTGCTGGCGGTAATGTTTATTGGGGGCTCTGCCGGAAGCACTGCAGGCGGGATAAAAATCTCAAGGTTCATTATTTTCATTAAGTCAATCTACTGGCGCATTAAGGAAGCAATCTTGCCGGCGAAAAGCTTTTTTGCAAGAAAGTTTGAGGGCCGAAACCTGGAGCTGTCCGAAATAAAGGCGGTTAACCAGTTCATTCTGCTCTGGGCCCTGTTCATTCTGATAGGCTCGATGGTTTTGACCCTTCACGGCAACAGCCTGGCTGACAGTGTTTTTGAGGTTGTTTCAGCGCAAAGCAATGCAGGAATTTCAACAGGAATAGTAAACCCCGGCATGCCGCTCTCGGTTGAAATCATGCTGATAATAAACATGTGGGTTGGCAGGCTTGAAATAATCCCGATACTCTCCGCGATCGGCTTCATGCTGTCAATGCGGCGGTCCAGAAGATAAAAAAAGGTTTTAAATAGGGGAAAGGGGGTAATCAATTAAGGGATTGCAGATGTACATACTGATTGTTGGAGCAGGAGAGGTTGGCTACTATCTTGCACAGCTTTTGCTGGAAGAAGAGCACGATGCGGTTGTTATTGACAAAAGCGCTGAAAGATGCGACAAGATAAGCAGGGATCTGGACATTGTTGCAACCCAGGGGGACGGAACAGAGCCACGCCTGCTGGAAAAGGGAGGAGTAAAGGAAGCTGACGCGGTTGTAGCGTTGACAGGGCAGGACGAAACAAACATGATTATTTCGCTGCTCGCAAAAGAGCTTGGGGCCAAACAGGTTGCGGCAAGAATCTCAAAGGTTGATTACGACGAGCAGGTTTTGAAAAAGCTCGGGATTGACATAGTGATTCATCCGGAGGCAGCCGCGGCCGGCTACATTGCAGAGCTGATAACAAAGCCAGAAGTGCTTGACCTGGCGTTTATTTCCCGCGGTTCAGCCGAAATAATGGAAATTCAAATAACTGAAAAAAGCAAGATTGCGGGCAAGAAAATTAAGGAAATAGAGCACCCGCCCGGCTCCGCGGTTGTGGCAATCTTTGAGGACAAAAACCTTGTGATTCCGGACGCCGAAACCATGGTAAAGGCAGGGCAAAAGATTCTGATTCTGGCAAAGCGCGAGGTTGCCGAAAAGGTAAGGAAAATAATTTAGGCCGCTCGCCTTCTTTTGCTCAAAACATGGGGCTTTTGCGGCGTTCTCAAATGAGCAGGCCGCCTGTGAATTTCCGGATGCCTTGGCCCAAAGGGCTCATTGCGCTGCGGCCCAAAAGTGGTTGGACTCGGACCACGGAATGCACCCCGTCCCATCTTTCCGGGCCAGCCGGGAAATTTCCTTCCGGCGAACCTTCCACGGCTTACCTTTAGAGGCACCTTTGCGCCAGGAATGCGAGGCAGCCGCGTTAAAGGCCTCTGCCTTCTTGCAATGTTTCTAACCCCAATGCTTGTAATAAGACCTGCGATAAACTGGAAAATAAACCCAATAAAGGGAATCCTTGAAAGCGTGCTGGAGCGCTGGTTCATTGGCTTTAGCGTTGGGCTGCGCTGCATTGCATCCCTTCTAAGCTCCTTTGCCTCACCCGATCTTGCAAAATGCTCGTCAAGCCTTTGCTGCCTGAGATCCGCTGCCTGGTCGTACGCCATTAAAACACTATGAATATTGTGTTCTCGGATTTATTTAATTCTTTTGGAAAGGCAAGGAAAAGCCTTATTAAGCAAAAGAAAAGTATTCTGTTATGTCCCCAAGGCGAAAAACTATTAAGAAAAAGAAGCGCGTGAAGAAGAAGCCACCAAAGAAGAAGGCGAAACCAAAGCTGAAAGCTGGGGCAGGGCCTACAACGAAACGATCTAAAGGACCCTCTGTCAAAGCAAGGCCAAGAGCAGGGAAACGGCACGGTCCCTGGTGGTAGCACTACTTTCCAAACAAGGCGAGGAAAAGCTTTAAATAAAGAAAGGGGTTAAAATTAATTATGAGTGAGTTACTTCACGGCTGCGGTGAATGCGGTGAAGGCGATGAGGGCGAAAGCCCTAAAGGCGGAGAAGAAGAGTAAATCATTTAGCGAAAGCTCTGCGTTCTCCAATTCTTTTTATTCTTTTTCTTTAAACAAATACTTAAATTTAGCTAAAGATGGCTGCGGTCGTCCAGTGGTTAGGATAGAGGCTTGTGGAGCCTCCGACCCGGGTTCGAGTCCCGGCCGCGGCCCTTTTTCTTTTTCTGAGCGTGATTCACTTCACAGTCAGGCCTACTAAAACAATTGGGGTACTTGGAGGGATGGGGCCAGAGGCTACTGCTCTATTTTATCAATTACTAATAGAGCAGTGCCAAAAACAGTACGGAGCGCAACTTGACGAAGACTTTCCCAAAATCTTCATTTACAACCTCCCAATCCCCAACATTTTGAATGGAATTGACAAGGGAGACAGAGTTTTGGATTGTTTAGTTGGAGGAGCCAAAAAGTTGGAGTCCACCGGCGCGGATTTCTTGGTAATGCCCTGCAACACAGCCACCTGCTTTTACGAAAAAATGGTGAAAGAACTTTCCATTCCATTTCTAAGCATAGTGGCCGAAACAGCAAAGAGAATTAAACTCCAGGGGTGCAAAAAGGTTGGTCTGCTTGCAACAGAAACCACGGTGCAGACTGGTTTGTATTTTACTGAATTGGAAAAAAAGAATATAGAACTAATAACCCCAAAAAATCAGACAGTGGTAAGTCAGGTAATATTGAATATTCTGGCTGGAAAAAAATTGGCAAGGGACAAAGAAGTGATTAAGGCAATTACTCAAGAGATGAAGGGACAAGGGGCAGAAGCAGTGGTATTTGGCTGCACAGATATCCCAATCCTAGTAAATGAAAAGAATCTGGGCATTAGGGTGTTTAATTCAGTTGAAATTTTGGCAGAAGCAACGATTAATTACGCAATGCAAAAGGAGATTATTTAAATAGTGTTTTGAATTAAAATTAAGTGATCTAAAATGAGCTTCAAAACAGTTCGCGGAATGCAGGATTTCTTGCCTGAGAGGGCGGCAAAGAAAAAGTGGATTGAGGACACCTGCAGAAGGGTTTTTGAGAGCTACGGCTTTAGGCCGTTTGAAACCCCGATTGTTGAAGAGTTTGAATTGCTCGCGAAGAAGGGAGGCGCAGGCGAAGCCATCAAGGAAGAAATTTACTACTTTAAGGACAAGTCAAAGAGGGAGCTTGGGCTAAGGTTTGACTTGACGGTTCCGCTTGGCAGGGTTGTTGCATCCAATCCGCAGCTTCCCAGGCCGTTCAAGCGCTACGCAATTGGCCGGGTTTACAGGTATGACCGACCACAGGCCAAGCGCTGGCGCGAATTCACCCAGGCAGACTTTGATATTCTGGGAAGCGATTCCCCGCTGGCGGACTTTGAGATACTGTCCGTGGCAATTGATGTAATGAGGGCACTTGGCTTCAGGGAAAGCGAATTCAAGGTAAAGATTAACAGTAGGCCGCTGCTGCAGGAAATTGCCATCTGTTGCGGGGTTGAAAATAAGAAGATTGTTGACTGCTTTAGGTGCATTGACAAGCTGGACAAGATTGGGAAGAAAGGAGTGGAAAAGGAGCTGAAACAGAAGGGAATAAAAACACAAATTCTTGGACAGTTGTCTGTAAAAAATCCCGAAAACCTAAAATTGAAAAACCCCTCTCCCTTGAAGGAAATTATGGGGCTTTTGCGTCTGCTGAAGAAAAGCAAGCTTGACAGGTTTGTTGAGCTGGATTTGAGCCTTGCCCGGGGCCTGGAGTACTACACAGGAATGGTTGCAGAGGTAACTGTTGCAAACAGCCCGAGCGTTGGCGGCGGCGGCAGGTACGACAAGCTAATTGAATCCTACGGTGGAAAACCGACCCCTGCAGTTGGCTGCTCTTTTGGGGTGGAAAGGCTTTTGGACTCGCTTGGGGGAAGAATTAAGCCAAAGGCATCTGCTGCGCTGTTCCTTATCCCGGTTGGGGATAGGGCAGTTGAGGAGGCCATTGGGATTGCCTCCAAAATTAGGGTCCTTGGAGTGAACTGTGAAATGGATTTAATGAACAGGGGAATTGGGAAAAACATTCAGTATGCCGACAAGATGGGAATTCCTTTTGTTGCAATTCTTGGGGAAACAGAGCTAAAGGAGAGAGCCTTGACAATTAAAGATTTGAAGAGTGGAAAGCAGCAGAAGGTTAAGCTGGCTGATTTGGCCAAGCTAAAGAAGCTTGTGGAAAAGTAAAGCTATTAAATGCTTTTTCTTGATGAATTGTTATTGGTAAATTAGCAAGGCCTGTGTAGTTCAGTGGTAGAATGCCATCTTGGTAAGGTGGAGGTCGGGAGTTCAACTCTCCCCACAGGCTTTAATTTATTTGATTGTGCTCCTGAAAAAGAATAACAAAGCCCCTGCGGTTGAGCGTACCTACCCCAGGAGCTTTGCCCCCTTATTTCCTTTGCCTGCCCGTTTTATCGCTTGCCCTGAGAAAAAATTTGCCTCTGGACCTGAATAGATTGTATTCGGATCCAAATCCTCCTGTGTTCAAGTTTTTCCTTTTTTTACCCATCAAACTATCTCTTATTTGGATATTGCCACGGCAAGTTCGCGACTGGTCTCAGGCCGCCCCCTTACAAGGCCCTCACCCGCCTTGAGGTACGGGACCGCCGCCTTGACCCTTCTGCAACAACCCTCTGCCTCGCCCGGCAAAAGGAAGAGTGAACTGCAGACATGGCACTTGAAATGGCGTGGCACATCAACCAACTTCAGCATGTATTCACCTCCGGGGGACGGGATATGTGTTCTGGATAAGAGTATGCGCATCCTGTGGATTAACCGGGAAATGGAGAAAAGGCACGGCAAACTCAGGGAAGTAAAGGGCAAGAACTGCTTTGACGTTTTTCATGAGGAAATGGAAATTTGCAAAAATTGCTCCACTAAGAAAACCTTTGAAACAGGAAAAAAGAACTCTGCCTCAATTAAAAAGCCGGATCACACAATAGAAATTTCAACTTCCCCGATTAAAGACAAGCGTGGCCGCATTGCGGCAGTTATTGAAATTGTAAGGGTCACAAAAAAGGGCAAAAACTAAGTTTACAGCCCCCCCAAATCCTTAAATATTTGAAAGTAGTCTATTAATCATGCTTTCAGAGGAAACAATTGAGGCCCTTGTTGAAAGGTATATTAAGCCAAATTCAATTCTTTCGTTTGGGACAAGCAAGGACGCTGAAACCTTCCTTAAGAAGATTGCCCTTAACCTGCAGGACTCCAAGCACAAGCTTGAGAACGTCAAGGTTGTTCCAACAAGCAGCCACATTGCTGCAATCCTGAGCTCTGTTCACATTCCAATAGCCGACATCAACGAAAGGGAGATTGACGTTGCCTTTGAGTTCGTTGACCTGGCTGACAAGCACTTTAATTACATCAAAAGGGGTTCCCTGAGCCTTGTGAGGGACAAGATGATTGCCCAGAGCGCCGCCGAGATGATCGCAATTGTTGAAGGCCCAGGCTTTGGAAACAGACTTTTTGGAAAAGTCCCCTTTGAGGTGGCTGTCTTTGGGTGGAGAAGGAGCCTTATCCAGCTTGAGGCCCTGGGAAAGGCAAAGCTGAGGAAAAAGGGCAAAAACCCGTTCAAAACTGAAACAAACCATTACATTATTGACGTGGACATTGACAAGATCTACTCTTTGGACGAACTGGAGTTCCAGGCAAAGAACATTCCAGGGGTTTTGGAAACAGGGCTGTTTATTGGTTACGCTGACCGCGTTATAGTGCACGGAAAAAAGGGCATTGAAGTAAAAAGCAGGCTGGACTACAGCAAACAAAACAATATTGACGATTTTGAAATGGCCAAAAGCTTTATTACGCTTTAAAAAAAGTTTAGCTCACTAATTCTGTTATGGCCCTGAAAGAGCTGCAGAACCTTGATTTGAAAAAACTTGCACAGGAAGGAGTTGAGAAAAGCAAATTTGACTCGGCCTTTGTTTATCGATATCCCTTCTCAGAGGACATGCCGCCAGTTAATCTAAAAGAATTTGAGGAAAGCGCGTTTGAATTTGACTCTGTTGAGATGCCGCTCTACATACACATTCCCTTCTGCACAAAGGCCTGCTTTTACTGCCACTACTTCAAAACAGTTCCTTCCTCAGAGCAAGCCGTTGAAAACTATCTGCAGGCCTTGAAGAAAGAGGCCACAGCCTACGCTGAAAGGCTTGAAAGCAAGGCCAGGATTAACTGCCTTTTCTTTGGCGGGGGAACTCCAACCCACCTGCCGGCCAAAAAGATAAACCAGATTGTTTCCTCCATGGAGGAAAAGTTTGAGTTTGCGGAAAAGATTGAGGCCACAGTTGAGTCAAGCCCTGAAACACTCAGTGAGGGGAAGCTTTCCGCGCTTGCTGGCAAATTCAACAGGCTAAGCATTGGCGTGCAATCGTTTGACGATGAGGTTTTGCGTGGGGCGAACAGAAACCATTCAGGCGAGCAGGCAGTCAAGGCAATTGAGGCAGGGAAGGCTGCGGGGTTTGAGAGTGTGAACATTGATTTGATCTACGGCCTGCCCGGGCAAAGCACTGAAAGCTGGCGGAAAACCCTGGAAACTGCTGCCGGGCTTGGACTTGAATCGGTTACAGCAAGCTCTTTGAGGATTTTGCGTGGAACAAAATTCAGGTCAATGCCTGAAAGCGCTTTCCCGAGCGAGGAACAAAAGCTTGAAATGCACTCTGCATTCATTGAAAAGTTTTCCAAACAGGGAATGCTGCACTGCTTCCCCTACCAGTTTGTGAAGCTGGGCCAGCAAATGCTCTTTCTTGAAAACCAGTGGAGCAACCGCGAGTTCCTGGGCCTTGGAGCGTCATCCTGCTCTTTCCTGAACAAGTGGGATTTCAACAACTGGTTTCCGGTGCAAAACTATATTGAAAAGGTTGAAGAGAACGGTTTTTCTGCCGCGGTCGGGAAAAGAATATCTAAAGAAGAGGAAATGATTAGAATGCTTGCGCTTGGAATGAAAAAGTCAGGCATTAACAGGGAAGACAACGGAGTTAACAAAATTGAATTTGAGAAAAAATTCGGGGCAGGCATTGAGGAGGTTTTTAAGCAGGAAGTTTCAAAGCTCAGGGAATTGGAACTGTTGAAGGAATCCAACGGCTATTTGGGACTAAGTCCTAAGGGCCTGCTTTTCTTTGACGAGGTTGGCAGGGTTTTTGCCTCAAAAAATTAGCCTAGGGCGAGAAGAAAAGGCAGTGGTACTCCTCGTTTTCATTCTCTGCCCTGCTGCAGTCGTTAACGTAGACCGGAACGTCCTCAAAGCAGTGCTCTGCGCAGTGCTGCACCGCGTCCCCCAGACTGTTTTCAACCGCAAACCTTGCTTTTTCAAACTCCTCCGGGCTTGGAGTGATTCCGCAGAAGAACTTTAGCTCTATTGCCTTGCTGACCTCCATTGCGTCAAGCCAGTCAACCTCCTCCAAAACGCTAAAATCTGAACAAATGTTTGCCTTCGCCGCTTCGACGTTCACTCCAAACGATGCAAGGCCCCCCACATTGGCCACGCCGAGCTTGTATTTTAGAATGTTAAACTGGTAGTAGCGCGTGTCAAGTGAACTTGTTTCAATTTCTGAAACTCGTTGAACAAAACCCTGCCTTAGTTCCTCACTTATGTAATCGTTTCGGTAGAATTCCTTTTTGATCCACAAAAGCTTCCAAAGCCTTTTAAGACCGCTTTCCTCAAACTCTTCCAAAGACATTTCAAGAATCTTGTAGTCAAGCAGGGAACTGGAAAACTCTTCCTGCAGGAACTCCGGGTAATCTGTCTGAAGCGCGCGCTCAAGCCCTGCTTGGTTTTGGGAGAATTGCGTCATTCCAACAATAACAAATCCCAAAATCACCACCAAAAAGACGGAGATCTTGAACCGCAGATCAAATTTTTCAGCCACTTTTTCCCTCCAGCTCACTCCAGTACTTTTCAGGGTCTGCCAGCGGATCCAGCGAGTAAAGGCTTCCGTTGCAGAATAGCGCAGAGAACCTGCTTCCGCCCCTGCACTCCACAAGGTGCTTGCACTTGTGGCAGGGCTCTGCAATAAACTCCAGAGCATGCAGCCTTTTCATAAAGTCAGACTCCCAAGCTTCTTTAAAGGAGACCTCCAGCACATTGCCAAGATCCTGGTCCAAATAATAACTTGGTTTTATTTTGCCCCCGCAGTCAACAGAAAGCTTTGTGTGGCCGTCATCATTGGCCCCTCCAACCGCTGCTCTTTTCGCATCTTCTGGCTCGCAACAGCAGAATGGCAAAGCGTTCTCAATCAAAAACTCTGAACCATTCTCACGGTTTATTTTGTTAAGCTTTTCAACCGCCTTCGCCATTTCATCCCCTGAAACGGGCTGTTTGTTCTGCGGGCTCGGAATCGGCCTGAACAACGCCCAGTTCTCCAGTCCCAACTCCAAAACCAGCTCGTGAAATTTCTCTAAATTCTCAATATTTTCCTTTGAGAGAATTGTTCCGACCCTAAGCAAAATCTTTTTTCCGGCAAGCGCTTTTATTGCAGCAATCTTTTTCTCAAAAGCTCCTTTCCCTCCGGAAAGCTTTGCCTCCGAGACCCCATCAAACGCGTGCAGTGAAACAAGAACACTGTCAACACAGGCCTCAATTTTTTCCGCGGCCGCCTCATCAACAAGCGAGGCATTGGTGTTCAGCAAAACGTAAAGCCCCTTTCCCTTAGCGTGCTCCAGAATCTGAAAAGTGTCTTCCCGTAGAAGCGGTTCCCCGCCGGTAAAGCGGATTCTTTCAATGCCCTCTTCGCCGGCCTTGTCAACTATCTTCTTCAGCTGCTCCAGACCAAGCTCTTTCCCCTGTGCTTGAACATTCTGATTAAAGCAGAAGCCGCAGTTGTAGTTGCACTTTTGGGTTACCTCAACCTGCAGCTCAACAGGCTTTTCCAAGTACATACCCCAAATTAAACCATGAAGTAATTAAAAATACTTCAACCCTTCTTTCAGGCCTAAAAGAAAGAAGCTTTAAAATTGCTTGTCTTTCTAATATTAGTGTAATGCCACGGTAGCTCAGCCTGGTTAGAGCGCCAGAATTCAATTTGAATGGTGAAACTCATAATCTGGAAGTCGAGGGTTCAGATCCCTCCCGTGGCAAATTTATTTTTATTTCTTAAAGAGAGCGATTCTAAGAACTTTTTCTTATATGAACACGGGATTCCAACTAGATACCATTCAGAATCATCTTTTGTTTGATGATACCAGTTTGTTTCTATGCCCTTTTGCTCTATCATTTTTTTCACAAATAAAGCAGCGCGATGGGAAGAATTGCAGAATGCAAACGAACTTCCTGAACGACCGCCATCCGTATCAAATAAACCAGTAACGAAAGCTAACTGCAATTCATCTGGAAGTTTTTCAATGAAATCAAATACTTGGTCGGATTTTTTGCCTCTTTTGAAGTTAAAAATGTTGGTGAAGAATCTTGAAATAATTTTAGAATTCATTGTCACGGTAATTAACTTACTTTTTCTTTCCCAAAAAAAGAGGTTAGGTTCATCACCAAAAATCTGCTCAATTAAATTAGGAAGTACAAACTCAG